>CAZPUF010000052.1:0-15834 GCA_964589705.1 uncultured Saprospiraceae bacterium
CTTTGTTTGTCTGGATAATAATGTTCTTATTTTCTAAACTTCCTGCTTAATCTTATTTTTTGAGCAGCAAGCCGTATTATTGTTCCAGACTATTTTTTCTTTACATGCAACCATTCCAAAATCAACAAATTGATGTAACATCACTACCCAAGATAGAAGACCTGGAAATGCAGGGCCTTCAGCCGTCTTACAAAAATGTTTTGCTTATTGGCCGCTCCATTTTCACCCTGATTCTACTAGTTGGGGTGGTACTGTTATTTGTTGTGCCTATAGAAGATAAGCCTGTCGCTGCACCCTGGATTGCCTTAGCTATATTTCTACTAATTACAGTAGTAGGATATACAAGTACCATCAAAGGATTCTATAATAAAAAGTATGCGCTCAGAGAAAAAGACATAGTGTACCACTCAGGGTGGTTATGGCAACAGACGACCATCGCTCCATTCAATAGGGTACAACATGTGAGTATAGACCAGGGACCTATCGAACGGCAGTTCGGGTTATCTAAACTTAAAATATTTACAGCAGGAGGTAGTGCCAGTGATATGAGTATACCAGGCCTGGATCCAGAGACGGCAAATAGTCTTAAGGAGTATATAGTTAAAATGACAGCTGAAGCAGATGAAGATCAGCAGTTGTTTTTGCAATCAGACAGAGAAGAAGAGTAAGATGTCAGAGGAGGGAAGAAGCATACCAGAAGGCTTGGGCAATCCGATGAGACAGTCCTTTGTGGCTATACTTCTCATTGCCTATAAATTATACAAAGTACTCATAAGGCAATTGTTCCCATTCATCATTATTTTTCTTTTTGGAGGTGGGTCTTCTAATAAGAGGGACTTTCTATTCTACACCATTATCGTTTTGGCTATTGTAGGTTTTATCTATAGTATCATCGCCTTTCTTAAGTATTATTTCTGGTTGGAAGATGGAAAATTAATTATCAATAAAGGCGTATTCAAAAAAACCAAAACCGAGATTCCCTTCGATAGAATACAATCAGTCAACTTTGAGCAGAATGTCATCCACAGGGCTTTTAATGTGGTGATGTTAAACATGGATACGGCGGGCAGTGCTGGCGCAGAGCTACAGATTAATGCGCTCAATAGAGATATTGCTAAGCAGATTAGTGACCATATCATCGCACAGAGGCAAAAGTTAAGTTCGGTGAAATCAGCTTCCTCGCAACAAGCGATTACTCAGGAGAAAAAAATGATTTTCCATTTGCCAATAGGCCAATTGTTGAAGGTAGGTGTGACAGAAAACCATCTTAAATCTGGCGGAATTATTATCCTGTTTTTCTTTTGGATTTGGGATAACCTCAATGAGGTGGGTGTAGATGTCCAAGAAAAATTTGAAGAACATGTATCTGTATCTGAAGTCATCCAGACTGGGCTCATAGTATTCATGGTTTTATTTGCGCTGTTTGTCTTGGTTGCCTTTCTCATTTCACTCATAAGGACAGTGCTTATTTATTATGATCTTAAGATGCTAAGATTACAAGATGGTTTTGTAATTATATCTGGCTTACTCAATAGGAAAGAACATGCCGCCAAAGATTCTAAAATACAAGTCTTTAGTTGGTCTCAAAACCTCTTACAGAAATGGTCCAAAATCTATGAAGTAGGTATGAAGCAAGCTTCTAGTGTGGCAGCTGCTAAGAAAAGTCACATCCGAGTCAAAGGCTTAGACTGGGATAATGTCAAGGACACGCAAGCTTACCTCTTTAAAGATACATTAGTTGAATTAGACGAGATGCAGCTCTATGGTGTCAACAAGTATTATCGATTTAAGCAGATTTACTATTGGAGCCTTTTTCTACTGCCAGTAATTATAGGCACTTTCTATGTAGGACAAACAAAATTTTTGTTAGGCGCTAGTCTGTTATATATATATGGACTGGTAAGCAGTTTTCTTGCCTATAAAAAAAAGAGATGGGGTGCCTCAGAGAATGTACTGATTCTCAGAGGAGGGGTATTTGGTCACAGTGCCTCTATCATGGAACTATATAAAATACAGAATGTCAAGAAACGCAGCACCCCTTTTCAACGACGACGATCTCTGGCAACATTGGATGTGTATTCTGCCTCTGGCCGTATATCTATACCTGATATCTCAGATCAGCAGGCAACAGATTTACAAAACTATATCGCTTACAAGATAGAGAGCAGTCACAAAAGTTGGATGTAAGTGATGAAGCAAAAGAACGCATTCAGTTATGGGCATAAAAAAACCCCGATGATGGAACATCTTCGGGGTGATAGAATATTTAAGGGTGTTAAAGTCAAGTCAAATATATTCCTAATATTACATTGCATGCTAGTAAATGTAGGTTTAGTGCAAACTAAGCGTCAATATTTTACCGATCACATCAATTTTTAACAATTAATGAAGCTAATTATACTTGGAATATTGATTTATGCTGGCTATCGTCTCATCTCACCGCCTCACGATAGACAGCTAGATGACAAAAAAAATCCCGCTATAGATGAGGAAGATTACATAGACTATGAAGAAATTGATTAATCACACTTAAAATGACAAATGACTGTCACTAATCCTAAGATTTCTTTCCAAAGTCCTGAATATTTAATTGTCAATAAATCGGCAGGTGATCTATCCCAGAAGGCAGAAGATGGTGAATCAGGTGTACAAGAAGCACTATTAGCTGATTATCCTAAGGGACATATGCTCACAAGACTGGACAGACCGGTGGGTGGAGTTATGATATATTCTTTATCCGCCGATTTTCAAAAACACTATCTGCAACAACAGAAAAGTGGAAAGGTACTCAAAGAGTATTTGGCCATAGTTGCAGGTAAGGTCACCGCCTCAGGTTCAGAATATATCAAAGTAACCCATTATCACAAGCATGATCACAAAAGGAAAAGGGCATTGATATCTGATATTGAGAATAAGGGTGATAAGGTAGATTTAGAATACAGAGTTATTCATCAACTGGACAATTACACCGTCTTGATGGTGAGATTATATCGCGGGAAATTTCACCAAATCAGAGCACAACTGTCTTTTTTAGGGTTTCCTATTAAGGGAGATGTCAAGTATGGTGCCCGACGACGTAATCCTACCCGTCATATTCACTTACATGCCTATCAGCTTTCCTTCCTGGGCTTAGACTATGAAACAATAACACATACTACTTTGCCTCCTTCTGATGATTCCTTATGGACTATTGTTAATGCCAATATTTAAAGTATCAGAAGGTTAGAATTCTGGTCATTAGGGTACCTTAGTTCCAGATTTATAATTTTGCAGCTATGAATAAAGATCAACAGAAGTTTACTGATGTCAACACGCTAGGAGAGTTTGGACTGATAGATGCCATCACAGAACCATTTGAACTCATACATGAATCTTCATTTAAAGGCATAGGGGATGATGCAGCTGTGCTCAAGTATGGGGACCAGCATCTGGTAGTGTCTACTGATCTGTTAGTAGAGGGGATTCATTTTGATTTAATCTATACGCCATTAAAGCATTTAGGATACAAATCTGTGATCGTCAATCTATCTGACATCTATGCGATGAATGCCAACCCCAAACAAATAACAGTGAGCATAGCTATCTCCAGTAAGTATTCTGTAGAAGCCCTCAATGAGTTGTATGCAGGTATCAAGGAGGCCTGCAGAATATATAAGGTAGATTTAGTGGGGGGAGACACGACCTCTTCGCCAAAGGGAATGACAATCAGTGTGACAGCAATAGGGACAGCGGCTCCGGAAAAATTGACCTACAGATCCGGCGCTAAGAAGGGAGACATCATCTGTGTGAGTGGTGATTTGGGGGCGGCCTATTTGGGTCTACAAATATTGGAAAGAGAGAAACAACTATACTTATCCAACCCAGGCATACAACCAGATTTGGAAAATCAACAATATCTTTTGGAAAGACAATTGAAGCCAGAAGCCAGAAAAGATATGATAGATTATTTTGCTAAAGATGGATTGGTACCTACAGCCATGATAGATATTTCTGATGGACTGGCATCTGATCTAATGCACATTTGTAAGGCTTCTAATGTTGGAGCATACTTGGAAGAAGGAAAAATTCCTATTCACGATGATGCTCAACTATTAGCCATCAAGTTTAAAATGGATCCAGCCACTACGGCGTTGAATGGAGGAGAGGATTATGAGTTATTGTTTACGATAGATGAGAAAGACTTAGAGAAAGTCCGATATATGCCAAGCACTTATATTATAGGGGAAATAACAGACAAAAAGGATGGTATTACACTCCATACAACTGGAGGTAACATACATCCGCTTAAGGCACAGGGCTGGAATCACTTTCCAGACAAAGAATAAAAGCAAGTAACGTTACAGGATAACGTTAGCTCACTTTTACTTTATATATTTTTGGCTTTCTGAATTTCTGACGAACGCGTTCATACACTATAGTCTGGATTGCATGCAGATTAGTAATATGCTCTCGTGAAGAAACAAGTTTCTTTCTTAATGCAATTAATTCGTCCTCTCTCTGCTGAGTTAATATCTTTTTGTACGATTCTGGAGAATATAGTTCGAGATATCTGTTGTATACAGAAGTAGGTATATGCAACCCTAGATGACCTTGGTTTTTAGGGAATGATCCAGTGATAAACTTACTATTAAGTGTTTTAATTATAGATTGATCCAGACCTAACTGTTTGCTCAATTTACTCAGATTATGTCCTTTACCATCCTTTATTATCGTCACCTCTCTAAGATCAGAATCAACTGACCTAGGATTAAGATTGTGCATATGGTAATACTTCATTAAGTACATAGCTGCGATAATCCTAGGTAGATATTTCTGAGTTTCTCTTGGCAAGTAATTTCTGATAGACCAATAATCACTCTTTCCACTTCTTCTTATGGCTTTTCTTACACCTCCAGGACCACAGTTATAAGCAGCAATGGCCAACGTCCAATCACCAAACTGCTCGTACAGTGATTCTAGATAATCAAGCGCAGCAATTGTAGACATTTCTGCATCTTTTCTTTCATCTATATACTTGTTGACAGTCAATCCTTGCATCTCTGCAGTAGACTTGATGAATTGCCATAGTCCTACTGCACCAGATTTAGAGCGGGCAGTTATATCAAGGTGTGATTCAACCACCGCTACATATTTTAGCACTTCAGGCAGATTTCTCGCTTGGATTTCCTCTTCGAATAATGGGAAGTACATTCCTACTCTACCCAGTATTCTTTCACCAGCTATTCTATATGAGACAGTATATTCTTTAATACGTCTACCAACTTCATCCGTGTATTTTACATCAAGTTCGCTTGACAGATTGTTCAATCTATCTACAATCAGCTGCTTGCTCACCTTCGGTGTAGGTGTTTTATAGCCAGCAGATGCCGCTTCAGTTGTATGAGCCATAGCTATACTAGGGCTCAGGATGATGGATAATATGTAAGCTACTGCGACAGCAGTAACCATAAGACATTTGTTCATGGAATTAATAGTTTGCAATAAATTGCGTTATCGGTTTTGGATATAAAATTTGCTTTGGATTTACTTCTAAATCCGTGATATTATTTTATTTACACATAATGAATTTCTCAAATATGTAAAACGGGAGGGCAAATGTATATGCATTAATGCACATTCGCAATACCTACACATTATTATAATTAATAATATGTAGTAACTTGGTTATCAATAAAAGTGCCAAAGTTGGTTTTTGATCACTTTTTAACCAGATTTCATACTAGTTATGAGTGTTAAAAGTTGTTTTTATATAGTATTTACGCTGTTGGAAGGAAAAACTCTTTGAGTAAGCTGTTTGTCATCCCTAGGGGTCACTTTAAGAGTATTATAACTTAATTGCGCAGAATTCTGGCTGTTTTGGGCATTTTGTATGGTCATTGTCAATGTAACCCAATGAACCGACCTACCGTGCTTCCCTATACCTTCAAAACCATATCTAACAGATTATCATCTGTTCCCTTCCCAGACACAAACTGCACACTCACAGGAATCCTTGAGGAAGCAGTTGTATTCGATGGCATAGATATCGCAGGAAACCCAGTCAAGTTCGCCAAAACTGTGTAGATATCAGCTAGGTAGTGCATCAGGGGATTTTCAGGCTTTTGACCTATTTTCCATGGGTCTGAAGTGGTTGTTGGCAACAAAAAGAGATCATTATCAGCTAGGATGGTTTCTAGATTTTGCTGAATTAGTCTTCTGACCTGTTGTGCTTTTTTATAATAAGCATCATAGAAACCTTCACTGAGAACATAGGTGCCTAGCATAATTCTCTTCTTTACCTCCTCTCCAAACCCTTCAGAGCGGGACAGCATCATCATTTCTCTATAATCTTCAACTTCTTCATTAGTTCTGTGACCATAGCGTATCCCATCATATCTGCTCAGGTTAGAAGACGCTTCAGCTGTTGCAAGGACATAGTAGGTAGGGACAAAAAGCTCGGACAATGATAAGGGTATATCCACAGGAGTTAAGGTGTGTCCCTTCTTTTTAAGGGTACTTATATAATGCGCCATATGGGACTGATGTGCTTTGTCCATATCAGGATGAGCACAGAGTTCTTCACTGTAAGCAATTTTTAATGTTTTTATTGAATGCGCTGGCTGGTTGAATTGGATAGCTGGAGAGTAGGCAGTGCTGTCTCGTCCATCAGGTCCTGATAGGACAGACATGATCAGCGGGAAATCCTTTACGTTTTTACCCAATAAGCCTATCGTGTCCAGAGAAGAGCCATAAGCGATTAATCCCCAACGAGGAATAGTCCCATAACTAGGTTTATAGCCATAGATGCCGTTAAATGCAGCTGGCTGGCGAATAGATCCACCGGTGTCTGAACCGATTGCTATATGACAAGTCTCTAGAGCGACGGCAACAGCGGCGCCGCCAGAACTGCCTCCAGATACGCGTTCTCTGTCTATCGCATTTTTTACAGGCCCATAGATGGAGGTTTCGTTAGTAGAACCCATGCAGAATTCATCACAGTTGGTCCGCCCAATTATGAGTGCATCAGCTTCTAAGAGTCTGGTCACTAGGGTAGAAGAATAAGGAGAAGTAAAACCGTCTAATATTTTAGATCCAGCAGTAGACTGATGACCCTTGTAGCAAAGGTTATCCTTGATAGAGAATACGATACCGAATAGAGGACCAAGTGCTTCTTTATTTTTAATTCTCTCATCGAGGATGGATGCCATTTCCAACACCTCTTCTTCATATACCTCCACATAGGCATTGGCATCAAGGTTATTAGCTATCTTTTGTAAGTATTGGTCGACTAATTGTCTGGTCGTTGTCTTACCAGACAATAACGCCTGTTGCAATGCATCTATAGAATCCACGTACTAGCCTAATAGTTTTGAAATGATACCTTCAAGAGATAGTTTTTCTTGAGAGCCCTCTGTCATGTTTTTTAATGTGTATGCACCATCTTCTACTTCTTGAGACCCTACTAATAACGTATAAGGTGCAGCAATGTCATTGGCGTATTTCATTTGCTTTTTGAGCTTAGTAGGTGACGGGTACAGGTCACAGTGAATCCCCTTTGATCTAAGTTGTGATAATAATCCAAATGCATGTAGATGGGAGGCCTCATCCATGCCGATTAACAGCAAATCGATTTGCTTAGTGATATCTTCTGGAAACAAGTTCAGTGTTTCCATGACATCGTACATACGAGCAAATCCAAAAGAGATACCAACTCCTGAGACACCTGGCATGCCGAATACACCAGTCAAATCATCATAGCGTCCGCCACCACCAATACTGCCAATTTGGACTTCATCAGAGACGACTTCGAAGATGCACCCTGTGTAATAATTAAGTCCTCTTGCTAATGAGATATCAAAGGTCATTTTATTATGCAAGGGTGTTAGGTCACTGTAGTTATGGAATTGCCTCAATTCTTCTATCCCTTTAAGCCCTGTCTCACTATTGGCAAAAGCCGTTTCTAAATCTTTGAGATTATCGATTTTAAGTAACTCAATAATCTGTTTGGCTTTGTCTTCAGGTATATTTCTCTGGGTCATTTCTTCTACTACCTTATCAGCGCCTATCTTATCCAGTTTATCTATTGCAATTGTTATATCCATAAACTGGTCCTGAAGGCCTTGCGACTCAGCTAGCCCATAGAGCACTTTTCGATTGTTTATTTTGATGGTTGATTTTATACCAAGACGATGGAACACCAAATCAAAAAGTTGCATCAGCTCAGCTTCATACATCAGACTGTCTGACCCGACTACATCCGCATCACATTGATAGAACTCTCTGTATCTTCCTTTCTGCGGGCGGTCTGCACGCCATACTTGCTGGATTTGATATCTTTTGAATGGAAAGGAGATGTCATTTTTGTGCATGGTCACAAATCGGGCAAAAGGGACAGTCAGGTCATAACGCAATCCTCTGCTGCATATAGATGAGATCAGCTTATTGGAGTCATGGTCAGATAATGCTTGCGTATCTGCCTTCTTGAGATAATCACCATTGTTGAGAATCTTAAACAATAACTTATCCCCCTCTTCCCCATATTTCCCAGTCAGTGTCGAGAGCTTTTCCATAACAGGGGTCTCTATAGGCACATACCCATATGTCTGAAAAGCCTGTTTGATAACAGAGAAGATATAATTTCTCTTGGCCACCTGAGGAGGGAGAAAATCTCTGGTGCCTTTTGGAATAGACGGCTTCATATATGTGTATTTATATTACAGAACTGAATTGTCTGAGAAATCTGACATCATTTTCGAAGAGTAATCTAATGTCGCTGATATTATAATTCTGCATGGCCGTTCTTTCTATACCAATACCAAATGCATATCCAGTGTATTTCTCAGGATCGATATCACAATTCTTGAGGACATTCGGATCTACCATACCACAGCCAAGTACTTCCAACCAGCCTGTGCCTTTGGTCAGCTTTTTTGTAGTAGGCGTATCCGTTCCTAGCCATACATCCATCTCTGCACTAGGTTCAGTAAATGGGAAATAACTTGGACGCAAACGTATATCTGTATGCGCCCCATACATTTCTCGGGCAAAGTAAAGCAGCGTCTGCTTCATGTCTGCAAAAGAAACATTCTCATCGATGTATAATCCTTCTATCTGATGGAACTGACAATGAGATCTGGCAGAGATTGTTTCGTTTCTGTATACCCTACCTGGAGCGATGATTCTTATTGGTGGCTTTTGTGTGGTCATCACACGAGCCTGTACTGAGGAAGTATGTGTCCTTAATAATTCACTAGTCGAATCTTTTAGATAAAAGGTATCTTGCATATCTCTTGCTGGATGATCAGCAGGCGTATTCATAGCCGTGAAGTTATGCCAGTCATCTTCCACTTCTCGTTCTTCTGCTACCACAAATCCAATCTTTTCGAAGATATCTATCATTCTGTCCATGACAATAGAGACAGGGTGACGTGAGCCCATTGTGAAGGGAGGGGCGGGTAACGTGTAGTCCTTTCCAGAACTGGCAGCAGCCTCTTCTTGAGAAGCGATGGTCTCCTTTAATAGATTGTATTTTTCTTCAGCACTTTGTTTCAGTTGATTGAGTGCCTGACCATATTCTTTTTTCTTATCGTTAGGAATATTTTTCATCTCGCCGAATAAGGGCTTAATGATATTTTTCGTTCCCAAAAAACGAATACGGAATTTTTCTAATAACTCAGCGTTGTTCAATGCTGAAGTCTCAATCTCTGACAACAAACTTTTTATCTTCTCAAAAGCATCCATAGGCCTGACTTTTTATAAGCGGACAAAGTTAAGCTATAGTTTTAACTCATTATGTTATTTTCGCCATATGCCCAGACTGACTACTAAGCCAACTGATTCTATAAATGCTTTCGATGTGAGCATCGCAGTGTTTTTGATTGGTATGGTATCCTCTAAGGCATTGCTTGGTATAGGAATGGCCTTGGTTTGTATAGCAGCGTTGTGGTATTATCGAGAGCTGCTGATGAGTAATCGACCCCTGCTCAAGTATTTTTTACCTCCCGTATTCATATTTGTAATCACACTGATATCCGGCATAAATTCTGAGGATACAACCTCCTGGTTGGCCTTCATGTCTAAGAAAAGTCCTTTTTTGCTCTTACCCTTTGCTTTCTATATATCCAGAGAACAAGTGGCTCGACGCTATTATGATTATTTGATGGCTTTTGTGGTCATAGTTGCTGTGGTGTCTCTAGGCGTTCTGACTAATTATTTGATGAATTTTGAAGTGCTCAATGAGGCTATAGGAAAGGGTAAGTCTATCACGACACCTATAGACCATACAGAGTATAGCATCTTCGTGGCCTTTGCCTGCTTGGTAAGCTTGTTTTTGTATACAGAGGAGAAGAGAGTTGTTAGGATAGGCACTAAAGGGACCTTGATTATGCTTTCTCTTTTTTTATTCATCTTTCTTCACGTGTTAGCAGTGAGAAGTGGATTGGCTGTTCTGTATCTATCGGCATTCAGTATGGGAATCTACACCTTTTTCAAAAGGAGGAATTATAAGCTACTTATTGGCTTATTGGCATTTCTTGTTATAGCGCCAATGATTGCTATTAATATTGTGCCGAGCCTCAAAAAGAAAATCGGTTATGCCAACTGGGATTTAAGTCAATACAAGGAGGGCAAAGGATTGAATTATTCTGATTCTGAAAGGATCTATTCTTTACAAGCAGGTGTGGAAATCTTTAAAAAGAATAAGGTCCTTGGTACTGGAATCGGAGACTTGAAGGCAGCTTGCCAGAAAATTTATAAACAAAGATTAAATAGGACCTTAGATCATTTTCCGCATAATCAGATTCTATTTGCGCTAGCAGGTATGGGCATCATAGGCCTGTGCTTTTATTTATTAGCGGCCTTTCTGCCTTTGATATCCTTGCGTGGACACTACGATTCATACTTTCTCACCTTACATTGTGTCGTTTTTCTATCGGCAATGGTAGAGAATACAGTAGAAAGGACTTTTAGTATCGGATTTTATTTGTTCTTTTTACTATCGAGCATTTGCTATCTGACTAGGACATGGGGACAAGCGAAATAATCATATCATTAGTAGGAGGCTTCTTTGGAGGTATACTCAATGCTTTCGCGGGCTTTGGCTCTATTATAACGCTAGCCATATACACAGATATACTTGGTATTGCCGGCCACATAGCTAATGCGACTAACCGAGTCAATGTATTAGCAAGTAGTTCTGTTAGTACCTATACCTTTCATAAGAATGGTAAGTTGGATATTGCAGGAGGGAAGTACATTATTGTTACCGTGTTCCTAGGAGCCATAGTGGGAGTAATCATGGCGACTCAGCTTGATGCAGAAGGATTTGAGCACGCCTTCAAAAAATTATTACTTCTGATATTTATACTGCTTTTATCTAATCCTAAGCGATTTATCAATCCCAAGGTAGACCGGAAGCCAATCTCACCATATATTACGATGCCCGTATATTTTTTATTAGGCATATATGCTGGTTTTCTACAAGTCGGATTTGGCGTTGTCTTTTTGATGGTGGCAGTCGGTATGTCAAGATATAACTTAGTGTTAGGGAATGGACTTAAAATCGGCATTGTTGCCTTATATACTATTGCCGTTATTATGATCTTTCAATATAAGGGAATGATCATATGGAAAATGGGTTTGCTATTATCCATAGGCCAAGCAGTTGGTGGATACGTGGCTTCTACGAAGATGACACAGATGGAAGGTGCTAATAGATACGCCTATTATATCTTAGTCCTCATTGTAGGTTTAGTAATAGTCAAAAAATTTGAGTTGTGGAAGTTGTTGGTTAACCTTATCTAATAGATTCTTAAACCTTTCGCTTCTGCTTCCTATTTCTCAGGACCCTTCTCACCCAATTGGGTATAATTAAGGCACCTATAATTAGGTAAGGGTAATAAGTAATCAATCTCCATAGTAGGGCGCCTATAGATCCTATACCCTTAGATACAAAATCTGAAAAGAAACCTGAGAAAGCTAATTCCATCACTCCAGATCCACCAGGAGTAGGCGTAAATTGAGTTATTACATACATGGTTTCTGATCTGGCATAGAGAAGAAATTGTTCCATCCAATTCCAATCCATTTCTACCAAAGCCAGTATTATAAAATTGACGCAAATGAATCTTGTAACCCATGCACCAATAGTGAGGATTATAGCTTGTAAATGGAATCCCAGTGACTTATTCCTTAGCTCTTTTGAGGTGACAACAACATCTTCACCAGTCTGATATAGTGTTCTCTTAAATCTTTTAATTAAAGGAAGTTTGGCGAATACCATCAGTACACGCTTGATAACTCTTGGTCGGAAAAGTCCCCATAATAGAATGCCACCATAGGTCAACATGAATAACCAAACGACCATAAATGTGATACCAAATCCTTCGAAAATACTGGTCATATTAGGCCTGATGATAGCAGGTCCAAAGATGGCTAGCAAAAAGACGAGACTTAACAAGAAGAAAATCGTGTCTACAATTACTGTATATAGCACAATAGATACGGCCTTAGCAGCAGATATCTTTTCTTGAGACAGAAAGAAAACAGCTACTGCTGACCCACCAATAGAGGTAGGAGAAATCGCAGATGCAAATTCCCAGATAAAGACCAACTCTATCGAATGCTTAAAGCTAAAATCATGGTCACTTAGAATTTTAAGCCTATAAGCATAGAAAAGATGTCTGAGAATATAGACAAAGAGTGCAATACTTAAGTAGGTCCACAACCTTGTATTCCATTGAATCTGCTGAAATTCATTATAATCAAATTGCCTGAAGACCATGTATAAGATAACCAGCAAGCCGATAATAACAGGCAGGATTATTTTTGAAAGACTCAGTGATTTGAGTACTTCCTCTTCATTATTACGGGCTTTTTGCAGTTCTTGATTCAATATGTCTTAAAAATCAATGGGTATTCAAGCTATTACGAAATAGCTTTTATTTAGATATTATTGGAAAATTTGACCAATTTCAGCGTGCAAGATCGTTCTTTTGGGATATATAAACAATCTAAACCAGTTTGCAAGATGGCGACATTATGTGGTCAGTTACAAATGAATGTACCTTAAAACCAAAAACTAACTAATTTCGTTCTACAATTGTAGAGGTCTTTTTTACAAACAAAGAAGAAAAAGAATATGGAAACTAAGACATCATCTCCCGTAATGCTATATACAGAACAAACGCCGAATCCCGATTCGTTGAAGTTTGTCACCAATAGGATGCTCCACAAAGGCACCGCAGACTTCCGAACCGTAGACTTAGCTAAAGAGTGGTCGCCACTAGCTGTAGCCTTGTTTGATCTGCCTTATGTGAAGGGTGTATATATATGCAACAACTTCGTCACCATTACGAAGGAAATGAATTATCAGTGGGAAGACATTATGCTTCAGGCCAAAGAATTTATCAAAGCTTATGTGACAGACGGTAAGCCTGTTGTAAATGAAGGTTTTGAAGCGGCAATGGAGAAACTTGAAGAAGAAAAAGGTGTCGCCTATCAATATGATGGTGAAGAAGCAGAAATCGTCAAGAAAATCAAAGGCTTGATTGACCAATATGTAAAGCCGGCCGTTGAGATGGATGGCGGTAATATAGAATTCAAATCTTTCGATAAAGGCAAGGTGGCTGTCATCCTTCAAGGTTCATGCAGTGGTTGTCCATCTTCTACCGTTACCTTGAAGTCAGGTATAGAAGGTATGCTCAAAAGAATGGTGCCAGAAGTGACCGAGGTGGTGGCTGAGATGGGCTAAGCAAAATTAACAATATTAAATGGCCGTCAATCCCAAGATAGAACTCCGAAATTATTTGGTAGACCTATGTCGTCAGGTATCTGTCTACATGCGTGAGCAATTAGATAAGGTCGAAGCCAGCGACATAGAAGAAAAAGAGCTCAATAGTCTTGTCAGTTATGTGGACAAGCAAGCAGAGAAAATGATCGTAGAGGCGCTCCTCCAGGTTACTCCAGACGCAGGGTTTATTACAGAGGAAGATACGGAGGACGATCCAGACAAAGACCAGGTTTGGATTATTGACCCATTAGATGGGACTACTAATTTTCTAAGGAAGATTCCACACTTTTCTACCTCCATTGCTTTAATGGAAGATCGAAAGATTACACTCGGTATCGTATATGAGACCATGCATGATATCTCTTATACGGCTATCCGAGGACAAGGTGCTTGGATTAATGACAAACCAATGAAAGTCAGTCAGCTTACAGAGATGAAAGATGCTATAGTCGTCACAGGATTCCCTTATAGAAGAGATGGGGACATGCAGCAGAGCTTGGATATGATTCAATACTGTGTACTTAATTGCAGGGGCATTAGGCGATTAGGTTCAGCAGCTTTAGATCTGGCTTATGTGGCTTGTGGCAAGTTGGATATCTACTACGAAAATTTTCTAAATATTTGGGATATAGCAGCAGGTGTGCTTCTGGTGGAAGAAGCGCAAGGCGTCCTGACTGATTTTGAAAATGGTAACCAATACCTTGAGACGGGTGGGATCATTGCCAGCAACAAGTACTTACATCCTGGTATAATGAAAGCCATTTCTGATATCTACTCATAGTTTCCTAGAATTATCACGGTGCTTTATCTATAAATGAGGCTTATGGATATATATTCTGGCCTATAGTGTAAGAATAAAGCTAACTTAGAACCGTTCATATGGATTTAAGAGAAAACATATCAATTGCACTAAGCTCTATAAAATCGAATTTTCTGAGAGCCCTTCTGACCTTGCTGATTATCGCTGTAGGTATAGCCAGCCTTGTAGGTATGTTGACGGCTATTGATACAATTCTGTATTCCATGAGTAGTAGCTTTAATAGGATGGGTGCCAACTCATTCCATGTATATCCTGCCAGAAATAACATGCAATCAAGACAGAATGGTAGAGAGTCAAAGAGAGCTGAGCCTATTAATTTCAGACAAGCGATGGCCTTCAAAGAGCAGTTTGATTTTTCGACTGCTAAAGTGTCTGTCAATACCTTTTGTCAGTGGAACTCTGTCGTCAAGTACAAGCAAGAAAAGACCAACCCCAATATAAGATTGGTGGGTATAGACGAAAATTACCTCACCGCATCTGCCTACGATGTCTCAGAGGGACGAAATTTTTCTAAAACCGAAATAGAGAACGGCGATCATAAGATTATTATTGGTAACGAACTAGTTACAACCTTGTTTGATAAAAAGCCAGAAAAGGCTATTGGTAAGATTATCCATGTCGGCAATACGCGATATAAGGTTATAGGCGTATTGGATTCAAAAGGCGCTTCCATGACGCAGTCGCATGACAGGCGGGTATTTATTCCTTTACTTAATGCCAAGAGGTACTATGGCACGTCCAATCGTAACTATAGTTTGATGGCCTCTATCAAAGATCCAACACAGATGGATAATGCAGTAGCTGAGGCGACAGGAATGATGCGGAATATTAGGGGACTCAAAGCTACCCAAGAAAATGACTTTGATATCCGAAAGAGTGACGGTATACTACAAACGTTAAAAGAAATAACGACAGAGCTTCGGGTCGCTACTATCGCCATTGCTTTGATTACCTTGTTGGGTGCGGCGATAGGCCTTATGAATATCATGTTGGTTACAGTCACTGAGCGAACCAGAGAAATAGGGGTAAGAAAGGCCTTAGGAGCAACCAGGTCTAATATTTTATTTCAGTTTTTGATGGAAGCAATTGTTATCACGATAATGGGGGGAATAGTTGGGATAATCTTAGGTGTGATGGTAGGCCTAGGACTTGCCAAAGGTATTGGCGGCCAATTCGTTGTGCCATACTTATGGATGACAGTTGGAATTGTAGTCTGTATTGTTGTCGGTACCTTTTCTGGATTATA
>CAZPUF010000053.1:0-15808 GCA_964589705.1 uncultured Saprospiraceae bacterium
CGAGTCTAAGGAGTCAGGGCAATTGAGCCAATTGGTTGATATGTCTTCTACTGTAGTAAAATCTGAACTCTATACAGATAATCAAGTGAGACATATTGATTATGTATTTAGAGCACAGCAAGAATTCGAATCAGAAATTGAATTATTCCAGAATAAGCCTAATCCATTCTCTGATTTCACCAATATCGCGTTCTATGTTCCGCAATCGCAAAAAGTATCGCTAACGATCTATAATGCAGAGGGACAGATGCTAATGCAGAAATCAGGCAATTTCGAATCAGGCATCAATGAGTTTTTAATTGATGCTAGTGAAATAGCGTCTGATGGGTTACTGATATATAGACTTAATAGTGGAGCATCTAGTGTAACTAGGAAAATGCTACTTATAAGATAAATGTGTTCTTTATGTAATCGAATGCCGACCTTGAGTTTTTTTGAGGTCGGCATTTCTTTTTGAATATATAAATGTAATTTGCTCACATGAAGAAAATAGCCCTTATCTCAGATACACATAGTTTCCTTGGAGCGGATGTAGTAGACCACCTTAAATCTGTGGATGAAATATGGCATGCTGGGGATATAGGAAATCCAGAACTCATAGAACAATTATCTGAGATAAAACCACTAAGAGCCGTATATGGTAATATTGATGGAAAAGACTTGCGAAACAACCTTCCACTCAATGACATATTTGTTTGTAATGGTGTTAAAATATTAATGACTCATATTGGAGGTTACCCTGGCAGATATACTAAGAGAGTCTATGGTCTGCTCAAAAAAGAACAACCAGATCTATACATATGTGGCCACTCTCATATCTGTAAAGTAGTTCGTGACAAACAATTGGATATATTACATATGAATCCAGGTGCTTGTGGCATTGAAGGATTTCATCAGTTTCGAACCATGCTACTCTTTCAATGTTCGGACGGCGAAGTATCTGACTTGCAGTTGGTTGAATTTGGTAGAAAAGGAGAAGCGTCAGAACGATACAAATCAACTTAAAGCTTGCTCAATGTCAGCTAGCAAGTCATCAATATTTTCTATGCCAACCGAAATTCTCACCAAGCCATCAGTTATGCCACTTTCCTCTCTGATTTCTTTAGGTACAAAAAGATGAGACGAAGTTGCGGGATGCAAGAGTAACGTATCAACATTACCTAAAGTAGCTGCTATTGTACAAATCTCGGTACCATCCATAAATGCTATACCTTTCTGGAGTCCCCCTTTAATTTCAAAAGAAAGCATACCTCCAAATTGCAACATTTGATTTTTTGCTATTCCATGTTCCGAATGATTTTTTAGTCCTGGATAATTGACACTAAGAACATTGGGATGATTACTCAAAAAACTGGCAATTTGCATTGCATTCTGACAATGTCTGTCCATTCTTACAGGAAGCGTCTTAAGACCATTGTGAAGTAACCAAGCATCCCATGCATTGGTTGTTGTGCCTAATAATTTCCGCGTTCCAAAAATAAGTTCACCATGTTGTGGATTCTTGCAAATGATGGCTCCAGAAATAGCATTTCCATGTCCATTAAGATATTTTGTAGTAGAGTACAATATAAAATCAACGTCCAACTGCAATGGTTGCTGTAAGTAAAATGTGCAGAATGTATTGTCTATTGCAGTAAAGCAGTCATACTGCTTTGCAATGGCCACTATTCCAGCTATATCTACAATGCGCAACATTGGATTAGATGGTGTCTCAAAGTATATCAGCTTAATCTGTGGGTTAGCTTTAAGGCAATCTTCTACTTTGTTTAGATTTCTTAGGTCAGTTCTATGAATCTTGTTTCCACATTTTGTGACAATCTTGTTGAATACTTCGGTTGTTCCTCCATATAAATCTGGTTGTGTAAGGACCTCATCTCCTTCCCTCAGCATACTCATTGCAAAAGTAGAAATAGCTGCTAATCCAGAACTTGTTAACCAACATGAGGCGTCATGTTGTGTTCCATGGGCTTCTAAGGATGCTAACTTATTTTCTACCTCACTCACGGTTGGATTACTGAATCGTGAGTATACATGTCCTTCTTTTTTCCCTTCAAATACATCTATAGAATCCTGAATACTTCTATAGGAATAAGACGAAGTTGCATGTATTGGGATTACATGTGACTGCCCACTTTCGGACAACTTATGGTCTGAAACACATTGTGTATCTACTTTGAACGAATTTTTCTTACTCATAATATGCATCGTTTATCTTGATAACTTCATATGTAGCAAAATATTACCTTTGGTAACAAAAGTCAGTATAATATAATATGATTCCTAAAGTGCTACATATATTATTTTTTTTGTCTATTTCTATGGCCAGCTTGTCAGGCCAAGAATCAGTCGAAGAGGTAGTAATCGACACTATTGTCAGTGAGGATGTGAAACTGATAGAATTGAGTTTTGATCTTGTTTCTCCGACAGGGATTTTTGGTGACAATATAGACAGAACTATTCAGGGCTTATCGTTTCGCTATCTCAATCAGACCAATTCTAAATCCTATTCAATGTTGGGTGTCCAAGTTAATTATGCTCATATCGGATCACTCAATGCTACAATACAAGACTTTATCGATTTTAATAGTGAGACAAGATCTAACTTTGTTTCTCTAGAATTAATATATCGCTATTACTTACCATACTATAATAAGGCTATAGAGCCTTTTGTTGAATTTGGTCTAGGGCCTCAAATATTCTATACAGGAACAAGTACGACTCTATTTGATGACCAGGGATCTTCTGATTTCTTTTTCGAATCCAGTGATTTAGGCGTAGTGGCCCATGTAGATATTGGTACTACTGTTAAATTGTGGAATAACCTATTTGCCATTCTAAAGGCAAGTTATAATAATGGGGTAGCAGTTACCTATGATGTACCCATGGAAACTGTCGTTACAGAATTTCCAATAGATAGTTTCAATCAGCTTACTAGTCAGACTAATCACTTTCGGTTTCACTTTGGATTAGCACTGTCAATTTAGATTAATGGATACAATAGATAATACATATACAGATGAGAATGGAGTTATTCTGCATGAGCATCATCGGTTTCAGGTAGATCCTAAACAAACACCAATTCGAATTGATAGGTATATATTCGGCAAATTAGAAAAGGTAACTAGAACCAGAATCCAACGAGCAATAAAGAGTAATGCCGTGTTGGTCAATGGTAAGTACATCAAATCAAATTACAAAGTCCGTCCAAATGATCTAATTCTTATTGTTCTTCCAGAGGAGCCTCGAGAAAAGAAATATGCCGAGCCCGAAAATATACCTTTGGATATTCGGTATGAAGATGAGCATCTTATGGTTATTTATAAACCTGCAGGAATGGTAGTTCATCCCGGATCAGGAAACTATACTGGAACATTGGTCAACGGATTAGCCTATTACTTAAAAAGTTCAAATGTACTTCCAACATTACCAGGCAACGATTTATCTAGGCCAGGCTTAGTACATAGAATAGATAAGGATACTACTGGATTAATGGTTATTGCTAAGACGCATAGTGCTATGACCCATTTAGCCCAACAATTTTTTGACCATAAAATTCAGAGGGAATATTTGGCCTTAGTATGGGGAAATTTTGATGAGAAATCTGGTAGAATTGAAGGTCATATTGGAAGGGACATTAGAACCAGAATCAAAATGTCGGTTTATCCAGATGGAGATATTGGCAAACCTGCAGCCACACAATATGAAGTACTTGAAGATTTATATTATGTTACTCTGGTGAAATGTGTTCTTGAAACAGGCCGGACTCATCAGATAAGAGTACACATGGCATATAAAAAACATCCCCTTTTCAATGATGAAAAATATGGTGGCGCCTCAATAGTAAAGGGTACCGTATTCTCTAAATATAAGCAGTTTGTGCAGAACGTATTTGAAATTTGTCCAAGACAAGCGCTACATGCTCATTCTATAGGATTTATACATCCAGAGACCGAAGAGTTCATGAGATTCGAAACAGACTTACCAGAAGATATGCAAACGGCATTAGATAAGTGGCGTCATTATGTTACTCACAAAAAATCTAGAGTATGACATGGCTAGATCTACAAAATAGAATCAATCTATTAGTAGAAGTAGGGAAGAAGTGGGTGTCTAACGGAATTCCAGAAAATATTGTCCTTAAAGCAAAAGCTGCTAATCCGTGGTTTGATGAAGTGTCCATTAATAAATCAGCTACCTCTATTGCCAAGCAATACTTATCTGAATCTCAATTAACTGAATGGATCAGTAACTATCAATTCACAAATCAAAATCCTAAGAAAATAGGCCTCATCCTGGCCGGGAACATTCCATTTGTAGGGATTCATGACTTAATATCTGTATTTATTTCAGGCCATATAGCCTTGTACAAACCCTCTGAAAGGGATACCGTACTTATAGATTATTTTATTGAATCCATGATTCATCAATCTGAAAAATCCAGGGCCTATTTCCAAAAAGTAAGCAGACTCACAGATTATGATGCTGTAATTGCAACTGGCAGTAATACTAGTGCCAAGTCTTTTGAAAAATATTTTTCGACAGTACCACATATCATAAGACGTAACAGAAATGGCATTGCCGTTGTGTACAAAGATAGTACAGCAGAGAGTATGCAATCATTAACGACTGACATGTTGGGATATTATGGTTTGGGTTGCAGATCGGTTTCAAAAATCTATATGGAAGAAGGAATAGAACATGGAAAGATTTTCGAAGCAATGGAATCACAGAAAGAGATTATACATCATAATAAATACAAGAATAATTACGATTATTCATATGCGTTATATCTGCTAAATGATGAAGAATTCTATACCAATGATTATTTTATAATGAGACCTCATGATACAATAACATCTCGTATTGCCTGTGCACACTATGAGTATTTTGATAGCGCTCAAGGATTGGAAGAAACTTTAGATAGTTTGTCTGATCAAATTCAGTGCATTGTATCTGATAGGCCATTAGGGGAGTTAGCCATAGTGCCTTTTGGTAAAAGTCAAGAACCTAGTCTTTCTGATTATGCAGATAGGGTAGATACGTTAGATTTTCTTTCAAGTATATAGATTTGACAAAAAAGGACAAAGTTGACTTTGTAATAGAAGTACTTGAGAGGTGCTATCCTGAGACGCCTGTACCGCTTGATCACAAGGACCCATATACCTTGTTGGTTGCAGTGTTGTTGTCAGCACAATGTACAGATAAGAAAGTCAATGAGATTACACCACTCTTGTTTGCCCAAGCTGATAATCCTAGGGATATGATTAAGCTGTCTGTAGAGGAAATTAAGGCAATAATAAGGCCTTGTGGATTGAGCCCAATGAAATCGAAAGGTATACATGGTTTATCACATATAATACTAGATAAGCACGACGGTAAGGTGCCACAAAGTTTTGCGGCATTAGAAGAATTACCTGCGGTTGGGCACAAAACAGCTTCTGTGGTTATGTCTCAAGCATTTGGTGTTCCTGCTTTTCCAGTAGATACTCATATACATAGGTTAGCTTACCGGTGGGGCCTTAGCACAGGCAAGAATGTTACTCAAACTGAAAAGGATCTAAAGAGACTGTTTCCTGAAGAAAAATGGAATAAGCTGCATCTGCAAATCATATTCTTTGGGAGAGAGTATTGTCCGGCGAAGAAACATGATCCTATAACTTGTCCGTTGTGTAGTAAAATTGGACGTAAATCTATGTTTCGCTAGAAAGGGTAATTGACTGCAATATTAAAATTACCTGGAAGTTGTTGTCTTGGACTAGTCCAAATAGTTGATTGAACAGAGGAGGGATCATTATTCGGTAATGTAATGCTTGGATACTTCAATTTTAAACCAAAGTCAAATCGAATAAGAAAGTATGTGAAATCAATTCTTAATCCATAACCATATCCAATGGCTATTTCAGATAAAAAGTCTGTTTCTATCTTTGCTCCAGGTCTGTTGTCATCTTCCCTCAAAGTCCATACATTGCCTGCGTCCATAAACAGAGCTCCCTCAAAAAGCCAAAATAAATCAAATCGATACTCAAGACTAGCATCCAATAAAATATCCCCTCTTTGAAAAAATATAGCATTTGCAGCAGGCTCAAAAAATGCATCTCCATCATGAAGATAAGATCCAGCACCAACATGCATAGGTCGCCATGCCCTTAAACTAGAAGGTCCTCCAACAAAATATTGCTTGATAAATGAAACAGGGTTACTTGTATTAAGTGGAACAGCTACTCCTGCCCTTAGCCTTGCGGCCCATTGAGAATTGGGTTTTTGTTTTTGATACCATCTAAAATCAAAGTCCAACTTCGCTAGTCTTTCAAAATCCACACCCCCTATTGTCCATTCATTGTTATTACCTGTAAAGGCATTGGCAATTTCATTTGCAGCAAATACCTCAAGACCAGATAACTCCAATTGAGTAATTAGAGCGAAGTTACTCCTATTGGTGCCCCTTTCAGATTGATAGAAGTAGGTCAAATCCCTAAAGAGTAATCCGGTAAATAAGGTGTTCTGGAAACTCCGTTCTAATAAAGTGTTGTTCTGTAATATTGTATCAAATCTTGACCTAATCTGATAGATATTGTAATCCAATCCAATCTGATTAAACGTAATTCTGTTTCGACTATTGATAACTGATTCAAAACCATATGATGCTTCTACAGAGGTCAGACGGTATATGTCTAAGTTGTCAAGAAATGAAAAGTTAAGCTGTAAATTGCTTTTACCTCCCTCTTGTAAGGTAGAGTAAGCAGTGTTTTTGATTATGCCGATTTTGTTTAACGATTCTAGAATATTAAGTGGCTTTGTAATAACAGCCATCTCTATTGTATTACTAAATGCAGCAGATAATGTTGTAATATCTGCAGTAGCAATATCGGTTTCTACACCAAACTCTAGTGAGGTTTTATATACTTCTGACCCGCCAAATACATTCTTATCTTCAACGCCAACACTTGTTGCTATTCCAATAAGATTTCTATTGAGTAAAGATAGATTAGAGAAGAAAGACTCAATACCAAAATCCAAAGACCACTTGTTGTCATGAGGAGTCAAGAAGATATCGTAATCTATAAGGGTACTATCTTGCAGATTTACTTTAGGAGTAAGTTTGGCAAACTTATAAGTACCTAGACTAAATAGAGAATTGATTGTTTTGTAGTATAGATCAGAATTATAAGCATCATGTTTTCGAAGAAATAATTTCCTATCGATGATAGAGGGCTTTACAATAAATGATTCGGACTCTCTTTTATAGTTTTTACTGAAACGCTGTTCGGTATCTAATTGTAGAATTTTTTGATCTCTGTGATAATCGGTAAAAATATTTATCTCACCAATTTTAAACTGAGTATGGGATTGTCTATTGATAGGTGGAGTGATAATAAAGAAGATGTCCCATGCATTATGCAATTCTGTACTATCACCTTGCACATCTACATTTATAAAATTAAAATCTGCAAAGCCATTTTGTTGGAAGGCATTTACTATTCGTTGTTTTTCAAGATCAAAAGTAAGTGCTTCAACTGGGTCGTTGATTTTGAGTAGACTTGATTTTGCAACTGAATCCAACTTGGAACTCAATGTTGAATCACGAGAAATATATCTTATTGAATTTATAATATATCTAGGTCCTGTGTTAGCCTTGAAGGTTATATCTGACCAATTTTCACAACAATAATTTTGAATGTCGTACGAGACTTCAGCTTGATAATATCCTTTCTTATTTCTCAAGTATTCGACCATGTTGTTTTTGGTCTCCTCTATAAGAAAAGTATCTACCAGACTTGGTGGAATTGAATGCTTGTTTTTTAGCCAACTTTTAATCCAGCCTGGCTTCTTTTCATCTTTGTACTTGTAGTAGTTATAGCTTCTCCAATTTTTGTTTTCAGAGATTTCATAGAAGTTCGATAACTCCTGTCTAAGCTCAGCGGCATCAGTTCCATTAAAATCACCTTCCACTTGGATGCGCATCTTGTCCACTAAGACTTCATCCTCCTGTAGGAATTTTGTAATATTACAAGACGAGAAGAATAATAAACCTAAGCCTAAGATGGCTGCCTTCTTCAGGTAGGAACACATCATATCTAAACAGTTAATTATACCCAATGGAATTTACTAATCAACTGAAGAAATATATTAGGTCTTTGCATATACATAAGTATCGTCAAAAGTATAACAAATTCATAGTAGAGGGGCCTAAAATATGTGACGAATACCTACAAGGCCCTTACACCGTATCACATATAATCTGTACTACTTCTTGGCATTCTACACATATACCTCCAAATTTCAATGGTCATTATATCGTTGTCAATTCGAAAACCTTACAACAGATATCTAATCTAAAAACGGCTAATCAAGTATTATGTCTTGTAGACATGCCTAATGAAAATCCCTCGATTAAAAATCAATGGTCTATATATCTAGATAAGATTCAAGACCCTGGAAATATGGGTACTATCATTAGAACAGCAGATTGGTATGGAATAACTCAAATTATAATATCATCTGATTCAGTAGATGTCTATAATCCAAAAGTTGTACAATCTTCTATGGGAAGCCACAATAGACACATTTTTCACTCTTTGAATGCCTCAGCGCTTATAAATCTTGATTTTCCACTTTATGGATTGACATTAGATGGAGAACCGATAGAACATGTGAATCTTGAACCAGGCATTATCATCATTGGAAATGAATCAAAAGGTATAAGACCTGAAATCATCAAGCGACTTGATCAAAAGCTTACTATTACAAAAAGAGGTCAAGCCGAATCGTTAAATGCTGCAGTGGCTTGCGGAATTGCCTGCCACTTATTACTAGATAGTTAGAACAACTCCTTATCTAGCTAAATATGCTTTTTAATTTGCTCCTCTAGATTATTTCTTGGATTAAGTGCAGCAATGCTTCCATCTCTTCCTATCAAGAATGTAGTTGGAATACTCCTGACGCCATACTTTCCTGCTGCGGCGGATTCCCATTTTTTAAGATCTGATACATGATTGTTCCATTTAAGATTATCCTTTTTAATAGCATCCATCCATCTCTTCTTGGATTTCTCCATATGCACAGCAACTTGATCTTCTGGTATCCTTGATCTTGTTCTTGTATCTAAACCATCTAAAGAAACATTAAATACTTCAAATCCATCCTTATTGTATTTGTCATACATCTGTACAACATGGGGATTAGCTCTTCTACAAGGTCCGCACCAGCTTGCCCAAAAATCTAGAAGTACAAGTTTGCCTTTTAAGTCCGATAAGTTCCTGATTTTACCGTTTACATCTGGTAAACTAATATCGGGAGCAGGATCTCCAACTTTTACCACGTATTTACTTTGAGAGCTTTGATGTTGCTTCTCTAGATTTTGAGAGAATACAAGGATTTGGTTACCAAAATCGGAGCTAGGGTAAGAAGATAAAATCTTTTCACCAAACTGCTTATACATGCCAAATGCAGATGGATTGGCAGGAGTGGTCGCAAATGATAAAGCGGCACCTAACAAAGGGTCTGCCTCATTCTGAATGAAGTTACCTAAAGCATTACGATCCAAGGATCTATCCATAATACCCTGAATCTTGCTTTGATATGTTTGGCTTAGTTCAGATCCAGTTAATGTGTATTGAAAATTTTGCAAGTCTTGTAATTTGCCTGCAACCTCAATTGTCTTCTCATCTCCTTTTAAAATTAGATCCAAACCTTTAGATCCAATTCTTAATCTATAAAGACCGGGTTCTACTCCTTCTGGAAAATTCATCTTGAAAGTACCACTCGCATCCATAGCTGTAGAGCCAAGTGTACTGTTGGAATTGTCCATTGTCTTTCTATCAAGGAAGGCAGTTAAATTATCTGCGCCATCAATCATACCTTTTATAGTAGTACCTTTTTCTGGAGTACATGAATAAGATAGCGCTAAGATGAGAATGACCCAAGTTGTCAATAGTAATCTCATATTCGATGTTTAATTTTAAAAGTTGAAGTTATTAAGCACAAACCATTGGAAGGGCTTATATTACATATTAATTCTTTTTATATGTAAGATGTAAAGATATTTCTTTCCTTACAATTTTCAATATTAGAATTAACATTTATTGTTTACCTATTGTTATATACGTTAAATGATGAAAATGTCGTGATTAATGGCATATAATTTAGAATATTTTAATTTTTGTATTCGTTAACTTTAATGTCAAATCAACAATTCATAATGGTACATACTAAATCTCTTCTATTATTATTCTTCTCAATCATTGCGCTTGCAAGTTGCAGAGACGAGAATGTGATGTCAGAAACTCGGATATCAGATGATTTTAATCTTACTGGAACATGGTATTTTCAGGTTATCTCTGGAGAAGGAATCATCAGAGGTGTTGAAACAGAAGACAATGACCCTGAACCAGGAGGATTTGTAACCTTTAACGAAGATGGAACTGGGTTTTCGGATTTCAATGTCAACCTTCTGGACATGCCATATGGAAAAGAAGAGAGTATTACCTGGGAAAGACTGAATAATTCTCAGGTTTTGGTAACAGAGGCTGATGGCGATGAAGATTTATGGAATCTTGTTAGAGCAAATGAGAACGTAATTGAAGCCACATGGGAAATATTCTTCTCTGACCTAGATAATGCAGTAATTACGGCTATTTTGACTTCTGAGCCTTAATCATCATATACTCAATGTGGTGATTTAACATCAATAACCCTTTCTCAAAGGTGTTATTATTATTTATCACCACATCAGCTTCACTTTTATATTTCTCAATATAAGACCTGTATGAAGGCATCACATGATGTTCATATCGATAGGTGACATCTTCTAAAGGGTAATTTCTTTCTACCTGATCCCTTTTAATTCTTCTGATTAACTTCAGCTCATCTTTGGCATCGATGTAGATTTTCAAATCCATTAGAGACCTTATCATTTTGTAGTGGAATAAGAACAAGCCTTCAACCACAATAATCAATGATGGATTCACCGTAACTATATCTTCTTTTGCTAGAGCATTGTTGAATGTATATTTCTTTCTACTAACAGATTCACCGCGCCTAAGCGCTAATAAATCCTGATATAAGTCATCAGATTGGATACTTTCTGGGCGGTCAAAATTCCTAACCCCATTATTATCTGTCTCCTGCTCTTCTCTTGGAAAATAGTAGTTGTCTAGGCTTATAAATGAAACTTGAGAATCAAAATTCTTCTTCAATTCATTAATAAATGTGGTCTTACCTGAACCACTACCTCCGACGATTCCAATGATATATGAATGCAATGCCATTGTGTAAATCTAATCAGAAACTAATTTTTTAACTATTTTGACGTGACCAACTTAAGTCATAATGCATATCATAAGAGGAATAATTGGAATTGTAGGCCTAATTGCTATCTGTTATCTGCTTAGCACGGATAGAAAAAAGATCAATTGGAGCCTTGTAGGAACGGGTATAGCGCTACAAATTGTATTGGCATTTGGCATGTTAGAGGTTGCATGGATAAGATCTGTATTTAAGAGTATAGTTGATTTTTTCGTTATTGTTATTGGCGGTTCAGATCAGTCAAGTGCATTTTTATTTGGAGAATTGGCTATGCCTGGCAAGTATGGGTTCGCATTCTTTGTGTTGCCAACTATTGTTTTCTTCTCAGCGCTTTCTTCCTTGTTGTATTATATGGGCATACTCCAGAAGGTGGTATATGTCTTCGCATGGATTATGAATAAAACAATGAAACTTTCTGGTGCAGAGAGTTTAGCCGCCGCCGCCAATATTTTCATCGGACAGACAGAAGCACCTTTGGTAGTGAAACCATATCTGGAAGATATGACCAAATCTGAAATAATGACTTTGATGACAGGTGGGATGGCAACGATAGCCGGTGGCGTATTTGGTGCTTATATGGCTATGCTCGGTGGTGAAACAGTAGAGGGCAAACAACTATTTGGTCTGCATCTGCTTACCGCAAGTATCATCTCAGCGCCAGCAGCGATCGTAGCAGCTAAGCTGTTATTTCCCGAAACCGAACCTGAAAAAATCAAAAGAGAACTCACCATCCCTAAAGACAAATTAGGTAGTAATTTTTTAGATGCTTTATCCAGAGGTACAACAGATGGGCTCAAGTTAGCTCTAAATGTAGGTGCTATGCTCCTCGCTTTTATGGCAATCATCTACTTGCTCAATGATGTTCTAGCCATTTTTGGAAACACATTAAACTTGGGGGATCACATTGCAAGCATGTCGAATGGAGTATATGATCAGTTATCTATGCAATTTATATTCGGATTTATATTCGCACCAATCGCTTGGCTTATTGGGATTCCTTCTAATGAATTACTTGTTGTAGGACAAATGCTTGGAGAAAAGACGATTCTTAATGAATTCGTCGCCTATGCCTCCTTATCAGAATACAGAGCCAATGGCGTATTATCAGAAAGATCTATACTATTATGCACTTATGCCTTACTTGGGTTTGCCAATTTTGCATCAATTGGTATCCAAATAGGGGGGATCGGAGGTCTGGCGCCTGGTCAGAAGCAAACATTGACCAGTTTAGGGTTTAAAGCACTCATTGGTGGTACGGTAGCCAGCTTATTAACAGCAGCAATTGTAGGAATGATATTGTAATGGACAACTATTTATGGTCTCTGGTGTTACTTTTGCGTAAAAAAATTTAAATCCACAGTAATGAAACACGTATTAATTTTTTCTTTTCTACTTGTTGCTTTTGGTCTCAATGCCCAAATAACAACACCTGCATCAAGTCCAACTGTTAAAATGGAACAAGACTTAGGTCTAGGTTCAGTTACTATCGAATATTCTAGACCTGGTATGAAGGATAGACAAATTTTTGGTGCTAACGGCTTAGTTCCTTACGGTCAGAAATGGAGATTAGGTGCTAATAGAGCAACTAAGGTCACATTTTCTGATGATGTACAAATTAATGGTAATGATCTAGAAGCTGGATCTTATGCTATTCTAGCAACGCCAAGTGCTGGATCTTGGGCTTTCGAATTTCATCCACATACTTCAGGTAGCTGGAGTAGTTATGTTGAAAAAGACCCTGTTTTAAGAGTAAAAAGTTCAGTTAAAAGCCTATCTCCCTCTATGGAAACTTTCACAATTATGACAAGTAACCATACAGACAACTCAGCGTCATTAGATTTTATGTGGGACAAATCACTAGCGAGTCTTGAAGTATCTACTGATGTAGATAAGACTGTTATGGCTAACATCGAGCAAGTAATGTCAGGACCATCTGCTAATGATATGTATCAGGCAGCATCATATTACCATAAATCTGGTAAGGACCTGTCTCAAGCACTTTCTTGGATAGAGCAAGCAACTGCTGGTGATGATCCGAAGTTTTGGCAGGTACGACGTAAAGCACTTATTCTAGCAGATATGGGTAAAACCAAACAAGCTATCCAAGCTGCAACAATGTCAATGGAGTTAGCCGAAAAGGCAGGTAACGCTGACTATGTAAGTCTTAACAAAAAGTCTATAATGGAGTGGTCTAAATAGAACGCTTCTTAGTAGATTATTTTTCTTTGTAATAGGTCAAACAGTTAGTTTGACCTATTATTTTTTTGTGCTAATATGTAGGATATGAAAAAAGCTATAGTATTAATTTTTCTATTTATAGTCTCAAACTCAATAGGTGTTCTTGCTCAAAGCATAGTCGGGACAGTTTATGACAATCTCCAAGAGCCCGTCATCTTTGCTAATGTTGTCTTGTACAGCAATCAGGACTCTACGATTCAGAAAGTTGAAACTACTAATGAGTCTGGACAATTTATCTTAGGCACCAACCCTGGGTCCTACTATATTGAGATAAGTTATATTGGCTTGGAAGATTTAAAAATTCCCATACTAGTAGACAGTAAGGATGTTGAATTGGGACAACTGGTGATGAAATCAGGAGGTATTGAATTAGAGACAGCAGTAGTTACAGCACAAAGAGCTTTAGTAGAGGTCAAATCTGATAGAACAGTCTTTAATGTAGAAGGTACAATTAATAGTACAGGTGATGATGGGTTGGGCCTCTTAAGGAAAGCACCTGGAGTTCTAATAGATAACAATGATAATATTACGGTATTGGGTAGGACAGGTGTGCTTTTCTATGTAGATGGAAAACGACTTCCATTGGCTGGAGATGAGTTGACTGCCTTTCTTCAGTCGATTCCAGCTGATCAGATAGATAAAATTGATATTATCACTAACCCTGGAGCTAAGTATGAGGCAGAAGGGAATGCTGGGATCATAGACATTAGGCTCAAAAGAGATAAGTCTCTTGGGTTTAATGGCTCGGCAAGTGTCAATGCCAGCCAAGGACTTGCGTTCAGAGGGAATATATCTTCATTGCTTAATTACCGTACTTCCAAATTTAACTCCTATGGAACTTTGGGTTATAATGTTGGCACCTTCTTGACAGAAATCATTTTTGATAGTGCGCAGAATGGATTTAGACAACTGGGTTTTGAAAATTTTGACTCGGAAAGAAATGGAGAGAATATCAGATTCGGCACGGACTTCTATTTAAATTCAAAGCATACAGTTGGCTTTTTAATTAACCGAAGTAATAACGGCGGAGATTTCACCGAGACTAATAGAACGCTTATCTCAACAGATCAAGTCACTAATTTTGGAGATGATACACCTGAAGATGTCATAATCCCCTTTGACAATATAGATAGTGTTCTGATTGCAAGTCAATTTGGTAACACAAATACACTAAGGCAAACTTATAATATCAATTATACTTTTAACGAAGGTGGGAATTTTTTGAGTGCGGATTTGGATTATGGGAATTTCAAAACCACTCAGTCTAGTGACCAGCCTAACTCTTACTTTAATAATAATGAAAACGAACTTCTTAATAGTAATGACTTTGCATTCAATACGCCAATCACAATAGATATATACACTGCAAAAGTAGACTATGAGAATACCCAAGGTTCTGGGAAATTTGGGACAGGTGCAAAATATAGCCGTATAAATACTGACAATCTTTTCGAATTTAATAACGTGGTTAATGGTGCCTTGGTATTAAATGACTTACAATCAAATCGTTTTTTTTATGACGAAAGCGTTTATGCTGGTTATGTAAGTTATAGCCAAGCGCTTAGTCAGAAATGGGCAATCAGTACTGGTCTCAGAGCAGAGCTAACACAAACTCAAAGTGAATTAGTTGCTTTTAGAGATGACTTGCAAGAACCTCCTCGAGATTCAACGTACTTTAGCTTGTTTCCTAATGTAGGACTAATATATACTGCTAAGCCATCCAGTGTTTGGTCATTAAGCTTAGGCAGAAGGATTAACAGACCTGATTATAATGTACTTAATCCTTTTAGAAGGCAATCTTCTGAATTAGACTTTTCCATAGGAAATCCAGCACTTAGTCCCGAGATAGTTAACAATGTTGAATTAGGATATACTTTAAATTACAGATACAATTTTAAAGTGGCTTACAGCTTGACCACCAATCAAATTACCAGATTGATAGGAACTGATGACAGTGATCCTAAAGCCTCATTTATAAATTGGGATAATCTGGCAGAACAGAGAGTATTAAGTTTCAATGCCAGTTTACCTTTTCAGTTTGGAGATAAATGGACAACTTTTATTAATGCTTCCGCAACCTATACTGACAATCAAGCTACCTATCCTGATGGTAATGTAATTGACTTGCAAGCCTTCAGCTATAATATCTTCCAACAACATACATACAAGTTACCCAAGGGATTTGTAGCAGAATTATCCTCCTGGTATTCTGGGCCGGGGATCTGGGGTGGGGTCTTTAGGTATAGAAGTAGTTATGCTATAAATC
>CAZPUF010000054.1:0-15707 GCA_964589705.1 uncultured Saprospiraceae bacterium
CGTCACTATAGATCCTATGGGTATTCTGAAGAATTACATTTCAGACCTAGAAGGTAATCTCAAAAAAATGGGTAAGCAAATTGGCAATTTGAAGGGTCAGATGAGAAATCTCAAAAACCAACTTGCCAACAATAATAAAGAGATAGAACAAAATTTGGCCATTGCCAGAAAAGCAAAGCAGGTCGGTAACGAAAAACAACTTGTCCTCTCTACGCGTAAGGCAGCTAGACTCAAGGAAACAAATCAGAAGTATGTTGCCCTTCACAATAAGTTAGCAGTACTGTATCGTGTGCTAACCAGAATGTATAGTAATTCTGAAATCTTACTGGAAGATACCAAGGACCAAGTCAGAGTAAAAGAGCAAGAAAGAAAAGCAATACGAGCTTCTCACTCTGCGATGAAATCTGCAATGAGCATCATCAAAGGTGATCCAGACAAGAGAGCAATGTTTGACCAGGCTATGCAGGGCATTGCAGATGATGTTTCTAACAAAGTTGGAGAAATGGAAAGATTCATGGAGTTGTCTTCAGACCTGATGCAGTCCATAGATTTACAAGAAGGCATCTTTGAAGAGAAAGGGCTTAAAATGCTAGAGGAGTACGAAAAGAAATCTACCCTTTTATTATTGGGTGGTAAAGAAGAATCTGAAGAGACGCTAGATTTGAACGAGCAGAGAAGAGAAACTCAGTATAGAACAAAGGAAGGTGATTCTGATTATGGAAATTTCTTTGAATAAGTAACGACCTTTTTAATCACAAACCAGTTATTTAAACATAAAGTCATTACCCTAAAATGCTTGCACAGACTTAGCATAGTACTTTTGCTGATAAGCTTTAGTGCATGCAAAGAGTCTCATCCAGATCATTCTACGCTTAAGCATTCCAACTATTACAAGTTGGCAGGTAAGACCATGGGAACCTACTACAAGGTGACCCATGATGCGCCATCCAATGAAATACAATCAAGTATAGATTCGCTATTATTAGCAATCAACCAATCAGTCTCTACCTACATAGAGACCTCAGTGATCTCTAAAATAAATTCTCCTGGAAATAAGGTGGAGCAGGTAAGTGTGCTGTATAATGGTAAGTACATTAAACAACAACGTATTAGCATGCCTGCAGATATACACTTTTTCCAAAACTTTGAAAAAGCTCAACAAATCTGGAGGCAAACAGATGGATACTTTGACCCTACGGTTATGCCCTTGGTCAACTACTGGGGTTTTGGATATACGCCAAAGGCTGCTGTAAGCAGGGCAGACAGTTCTAGAATCAACCAAATCTTAACCACTATTGGACTAGAGCAAATTCAAATTGAATCCAACTCAGACGACATGACAATTCTGAAGCCAACGTCATTAGAGCTAGATTTTAGTGCTATAGCTAAAGGGTATGCTGTAGACCAGATTGTGAAATTACTTACTGCAAAAGGGGCACAAAATTCTTTTGTAGACATTGGAGGAGAAGTCTCTGCAGTTGGTATTAATCCATCAGGAAAACCTTGGAGAATTGGTCTTAATAAACCTGTACCTGAAGCCGCCCTAAATGAAATATCTGAAATCGTTAGTCTAACCAATAAATCAATGGCCTCTTCTGGTAACTATCGAAATTTCCACACAATTGGTAATAGGAAATATGGACATCAAATCAATCCTAAGACAGGTTATCCTGAAGAGAATGAGCTATTAGGTGTATCTATTATAACCAACAAATGCATGGAGGCTGATGCAGTTGCGACAGCTTGTATGATTATGGGATTGGAGAAAGCTATGACTTATGTTGAGGAGAGATTACATCTGGAAGGATGCTTCTTCACATCAAATGAGAAAGGAGATATAATCCATACTGCCACTAAAGGATTCGAAGAACTTATCGAATCTCACTAGACAGTTACCTTAGCCCATAATGATCGCATGATCAAAATTGCTGCTGTAACTATTAAGCTTGCTACGCCTACTTCCATATACTCTCCAAAAAGCAGATATCCGATTGCAAACAGTATTGCATAAACTAGAAATACTGAAGTCACTACCGCCAATATTTCTGCGCCTAATTTTTGATTATTATGATCAGACATTATTGCGGAAGATTGGAATTGATGCCATCCTGCCGGTCTGATCTTGTTATAAAAATTTGTCAACGTTTGGTGATCTGTGGCTGGAGTAAGGAAGGTTACAGCTAACCAAATCGCTGTAGTCAGGCCTACATTCAGTAACAGCTTCACATGGGTTTCAAGATCCGCAGCATTTGCGGACTTAGCTAAATACAGTGCTATCACAAACGAGGCCAACATCGCTGCAATTTCAGAATAAGCATTAATCCGCCACCAGAACCATCTCAAAATAAAAATCAGCCCGGTCCCCGCTCCTAATAATACTATAATCTGAAAGGCTTGCTCTGCATTTTCAAGATACAGAGAAATTATGGCTGCCAAAAACATAGTCACTACAGTGACTGCACGGCCAACATTGACCAAAGTTTTTCCACTAGCATTTGGATTTATTACTCTTTTGTAAATATCATTTGTAACATAGGAAGCTCCCCAATTAAGATGCGTTGAAATCGTAGACATAAAAGCAGCGATCAGCGATGCCACAACGACACCAAGCAACCCTGCAGGAAGAAAAGTAAGCATGGCAGGGTAAGCCAAATCGTCATTGACTATACCACTATCTACATGTGGAAAGGCTGTCTTAATAGAATCTAAGTCCGGAAATACAATCAGGGAAGCTAGTGCTATCAAAATCCAAGGCCAAGGTCTCAGTGCATAATGGACTATATTAAACAGCAAGGTCGCAGTCAATGCATTTGATTCATCTTTTGCGGACAACATTCTTTGTGCGATATATCCCCCACCCCCTGGCTCAGCACCGGGGTAATATGATGCCCACCACTGTACAGTTAGTGGAATAATAAATAAAGTTATCATCTCAGCAGAACCCCATTCTGGAACAAAGCTCAACTTAGATTGGACATTAGAATGAGTGAGCAAAGCTTCCAATCCACCTATCTGAGGCAAATTTACAATGAACCACGCTGCCCAGATAGTACCAATCATGGCCAATACAAACTGAAATAAGTCAGTCATTATAATACCACGTAATCCTCCAAATGAAGCATACAATACGGTAACTATAGATGCTAATATAATGGTCTGATAAGGGGTAAGACCCAACAAAACACTGCCGATTTTGATTCCTGCCAGGCAGACTGTAGCCATAACCAGTACATTGAAAATAACCCCTAGATAGAAAGCTCTAAAAACTCGCAAAAAAGCAGCAGCCCTTCCACTATATCTCAGTTCATAGAATTCCAAGTCTGTCACGAAACCTGTTCTTCTCCAAAGCTTGGAATATACATAGACTGTTAGCATCCCAGTCAATAGAAATGACCACCAAACCCAATTACCTGAAATTCCATTTTTTCTAACAATATCTGTGACCAGATTAGGTGTATCGGCAGAAAAGGTAGTAGCTACCATAGAAATACCCAATAACCACCAAGGCATATTCCTACCCGATAAAAAAAATGAAGCAGCATCCTTTCCTGATTGCCGAGCATACTTAAGCCCAATAAACAAGGAAATGACAAAAAAGATAATTATTACACTTCTATCGAGATCACTCAATATGACCATGGCTACTATTCTTTTGCAGTGAAGATAGAAAATAATATATCGTTGTTGTGTTCGATATCCTAATTGTAGAATTTCGTTCATTAAAAAACTCAACCTCAAAGAAATCTTACATGCGCAGGTGATATGGGGAGGTCTTTCTGACAAGCACAATCCGAATCTGAATCCAGATCTTATTCAGTTTAATACCAATGTAGATGGACAATCCTTTACCTATCCATTATTTGGCAATACGCCATACATTGAATATGCTTTTGGTATTTACAATATTTTCCGATTCTTGAGGTTTGATCTAGTACAGAGCGCTACCTATTTGGACCACCCCAATGTAGAGAATCTCTTCAATGTTAGGGGCTTAGGATTTAGGATCAGAATGAAAGTTGAGTTCTAATTACTTTGTGGAGTTAATCCAAGTTTCTTTCCTTGTTCTAACATGAATACATAAGCTGCATCATAATCATTTGATATTTCACCGTCAAGAATAGCTTCTCGAATACTATCCTTGATGACACCGACTTCTCTACTAGGTTTTAAATCAAAAGTGTCCATAATAATCTCTCCTGTAATAGGTGGTTGCCAATTTCTGATTTTGTCATTCTCTTCTACTTCCTTCAGTTTGCGGCTTACAATTTCATAGTTCTTTTTTATACGCTTGACTTTAGCTTCGTTCTTGGAAGTAATATCCGCCTTACACAAAAGCATCAAATCATCTATATCATCTCCTGCATCGAACAATAGACGACGCATAGCTGAATCCGTAATATCTTCTTTTGTCAAGGAAATAGGTCGTAAGTGAAGCCGGACCAATTTCTGCACATACTTCATCTTCGAATCCAATGGCAATTTAAGTCTCTTGAAAATTTTAGGCACCCATCTGGCACCTAATACCTCGTGACCATGGAAGGTCCAGCCTTGTCCTGGAAAAAATCTTTTCGTAGGTGGTTTGGCAATATCATGAAGTATAGCAGACCATCTCAACCATAGATCTTCTGTATACATAGATAAATTATCGAGGACTTGAAGCGTATGATAATAATTATCCTTATGTGCTAAACCTTGTCTTACTTCTACCCCTCTCAGCTTTTCCATTTCCGGAATGACTTTTTCTAGAAGGCCTGCTTCAGACATTAAGTCTAGCCCCTTTGAAGGGACTGGTGAGAGTATAATTTTATTAAGCTCTGTAATGATGCGTTCCATAGAGATAATCTCCAATCGTGGGCTATACTCTTTAATTCCATTGAAGGTTACTTCATCTATATCATAATCCAGTTGGGTAGCAAACCTGATGGCTCGCATCATCCTTAATGGATCATCGGAAAACGTTTTCCCTGGATCCAATGGCGTTTTGATAAGTCGTCTTTCTAGATCACCTACTCCGTCAAAGGGGTCTACCAGCTCTCCAAAAGTTGTCGCACTTAAACTAACAGCCAGGGCATTGATGGTAAAGTCTCTCCTATTCTGATCATCTTCCAATGAGCCAGGCTCTACATCTGGTTTGCGCGAATCAGTTTGATAAGATTCCTTTCTAGCACCTACAAATTCGATCTCAAGATTTTGATAATTAATCATGGCCGTGCCGAATCGTTTAAATATATGCACTCCCGAGGTGATACCAAGTCTTTCTGCCACCTTGCGTGCCAAGGTCGGCCCATCACCCACACAGACTACATCAATATCCTTAGAAGGTCTATTGATTAATCTATCTCTTACAAAACCACCAACAACATAGGACGGATATCCTAGCTCGTCACTAACCTCACCTATAAGTTGGACTATAGGTAACTCATCCTCGTAAAAGAAGAATTCCATACTCAGTTTCGATTAATTCAGGTTGTGAATAGTGATGAAGTAGCTCATCAAGTATCTCATGCAATACTGAAGGGTCATGTTCTGTCACCAACTTAGACCTAAAGTGTTTTACCCCTCTAAGTCCACGAAAGTAGTTTGTATAATGTCTCCTCATTTCCAAAATACCTAGGCGTTCTCCCTTCCAAGTGATTGATTTATCCAGATGTTCTCTTGCAGCGTCAACCCTTTCTTCTAAGGTAGGTGGATCTATGATAGTGCCATCTTCAAGATATGCTTTGACTTGCTTGAATATCCATGGATTACCAATACTAGCTCGACCTATCATAATTCCATCTACCCCATATTTGTTTTTGTACTCTAAGGCCTTTTGAGGACTATTGATATCACCATTACCAAATATTGGAATGTGTATACGTGGATTGTTTTTGATATTACCAATGCTAGTCCAATCCGCCTCACCTTTATACATTTGCTTCCTTGTACGTCCATGGATAGATAAGGCCTTAATACCGACATCTTGCAATCGCTCCGCGACCTCTTCTATGTAAATGGTATTATCATCCCAGCCCAATCTTGTTTTGACAGTCACTGGAAGATTGGTGCTGTCGACAATTGCTTTGGTCAGCTTTATCATTCTAGGAATATCTTGCAATATCCCAGCTCCTGCCATTTTGCAAACTACTTTCTTGACAGGACATCCATAGTTTATATCTAAGACCTCAGGCTTGGCTTCCTCTACAATCTCTGCTGCCCTTTGCATAGATTCTAACTTGGCACCAAAGATTTGAATGCCTACTGGTCGCTCCTCATCATATATATCTAGTTTCTGAACACTCTTATGGGCATCTCTGATAAGCCCCTCTACAGAGATAAACTCCGTATACATCATATCGCAGCCCTGCTTCTTGCAGAGTGCTCTGAAAGGGGGATCACTGACATCCTCCATAGGAGCCAATAATAAGGGGAATTCACCTAGTTCTAAATCACCAATTCGTACCATGATACAAAGGTAAAGGGTATTTCGCTTATCTGTCTAGAGCATATAGTGTACACCTAGATAACCTACGATACCTAGTACGATGGTATATGGGAAAGCCATAATGACCATTCGTAGATAAGATAGATTAATAAGAGGAGCAATCGCCGAGGTCAATAAAAATAGAAATGCAGCCTGACCATTAGGGGTAGCTACACTAGGCAGATTAGTTCCAGTATTTATCGCCACTGCAATGTTCTCGTATTGCTCTCGAGTCAAAGCTCCATTATCAAAGGCAGACGCTACTTCTCCCATATATACTGTGGCAACAAAAACATTATCACTAATCATGGATAGCAGACCATTGGCCACATAGAACATAGATGGCTGTTGTGATGGCTCTAAGCTTAGTGCCCAATCTATAATTGGTGTAAAAAGATGTTGATCATGTATCATGGCTACTATTACAAAAAACACCGCCAATAAAGAGGTAAAAGGCAGGGCTTCTTCAAAAGCCTTACCTAGTGAATGTTCTTCAGTGATTCCCATAAAGGCTGTCTGAATGATAATCAAGGCCAAACCTATCAACCCTACTGAGGCAATATGCGTCGCCAATGCGATGATGAGCAAAATGCCTGAAACAGCTTGTATTATGAGATCATTTTTCTGCTTCTTAGTTCTCTTTCTATCTTCCTCTTCTGTATAATTTTCTATAATCCTTCTGGCTACTTCAGGTAATTTAGTACCATAGCCAAACCATCCTGTTGTCTCTAAGATAAGGGTTGTTATTAGTCCACAGATGAGAACTGGCATTGTAATAGGTGCCATTTTAAGGAAGAAGGTTATAAAATCCCATTCCATAGTTGTAGATATCAAGAGGTTTTGAGGCTCTCCTACTTGCGTACAAACCCCACCTAAGGCCGTACCTACAACCCCATGCATCACTAAAGATCTGAGGAAGCTTCTAAACTGCTCCAAGGTTTCTCCACTTAATTCTTTCCTATCCAATACTCCACTACCATCATAATCAGCAGAGCTACTGTGTATCTTATGATAGACACCATAAAATCCAACTGCCACACTAATCAATACAGCAGTAACCGTTAAGGCATCTAAAAAAGCTGATAAAAAAGCACCTAGAAATACAAAAAGCAATGACAATATGGTCTTAGACTTTATCTTGGTAAATACCTTACTGAAGATGTACATGAGCAGAGGTTTCATAAAGTATATGCCCGCTACCATAAAGACCAATAGTAATATCACTTCCAGATTATGCTCAATTTCATGATAAGCCGCTTTCGCTGATGTTAGTTTTAGAGCAATAGCTTGGATGGCCAATAATCCACCCGACTGAAGTGGGTAGCATTTGAGTGCCATAGCCAATGTGAAGATAAACTCCAATATCATCACCCATGCCGTCACTACAGGACCTACAGTCATCAAAAGAATGACGTTAGCCACCAAAAATCCTATGATTGTATACTTATACCATACGGGACTATGCCCTAAAAAAGACTTAAACATGTATTTCGATTGAGTTTAAACTTCAAAGCTAGATTATTAACACCTAAAATTAGTTTTTTCAAGCTTCTTTGAGGGTGGAGAAGACAGAAAAAAAGGAAAAGTACTTTGAACAACAAAAAAAGCAGATGCTCCGCTAATAGAGCACCTGCCATTTATATTGAGTTGGTAAATCCAAGTTACTAGTCTACTAGAACCATTTTGTGAATAAATCGCTCTTTTTGTGTTTTAAGCTCATAATAGAACAACCCTGTATTGATGAGGTCATCTTTCATTAATGTCGTCTGATTATCTCCTTGTAACCCTACTTTCTGCTCTTGATATATCAGTTTACCATGTACATCATAGATACTGAGTGTAATAGGCTGTTCTACTGGGAGATAAAAATTAATCTGAGTTAATTCTGTCCATGGATTAGGTATGTTAGGGTATAACCTGACCTTCTTATTTAAAGGTGACCTTAGTCTCAGCTCTATTGAATACAAATTATCTGCTGCATATCCTTCAGAACTAATCCTAGAATTATCTACACTAATCATTTTACTAAGCCATCCAGAAGTCTTTGCCGTCACTTTAAATGTTAATACTTCTCCTTCAATGTTGATAGCATCTGTAGAATGCCAACAGTAGGCTATTTTTCCTTTGTCTTGATCAATATATACCTGTCCAGATGATAATTGATTTTCAAGTTTTGCTTCAACAATTAATAAATCAGAAATGGCAAAATCCACAACGCCTTGTAGCCCTTCTAGAGAAACTAATTCTGGCATGGTCAATTTAATTTCAGATTCTTCACCTTCATTCAACCATATATCATCTGATTCTAATACTATTCTTTCTTTTGACCGCTGTTCAATTTTATTACTATCTGTGAATAGCGATACTGAATTATCTACATCGCCAATTTTCACTCCCAAAAAGTCTACCTCCATATCTTCTCTGAGATTGTAAACCACATAAGAATCTTCGAATGCTTGCCTTAGAGGATCACTGTCATCTTCAAAAACAAAAGTAGCATCTAACATTCTCCAAGAGGTATTCAATGGAAAGTCATCATATATTCCTAAAATAAATTTTCGAAGCTCAATCAAATCTCTCCCATCAATCCTACCTGACTGATCTATATCTGCTGCAATATATTGGTATGGTGAATCAAATCGTGCCAAACCTAAGATATGTCTCTGGATTCTAATAAGGTCTACTGTATTCACACCATTCCCATAATCGATGTCTTTAAGTGGCACAATATTATATGAGCCACCAAGTGGCATTGTTGCAAAAGCATAGTTACCAGAAACATCAGTCATTACTTCATTTTGTTGAGAAGCTTCGAGACTAACCAAAACGTCACTTATACCTCTACCGTCAACTGTATTAACTGCACCTAAGATTGTGGCATTCTGAGCTTGACTTGGACAAGTTACAGTTATATTCTTCTGACAAGTTGTTACTTCATCACATTCATTTGTAAAACTCATTACGATGAGGTGATTTCCATTTGGTGTAGGAAAATTATAATCATATTTCTCATTATCAATAATCACTTCGTCTCTTATATCTATAACACCATCTGAATGAAAATCTACAACGGTAATTACATCTGTAGATTGGCTTCTAGTGCAAGAATTATTAAAGTAATCGAATTCCAAGTTGACTCTCTGACCATTCTCACTACAATCTCTTTCAATTACTTGCTCATCGCAGCCAACTATTGCTGAGAGACCACCTCCAGAAGTTGTAACCGGTGTTTCGCATAAGTTATTATTATCTTGAATGAAAACTGAGCCAACGCAAGAACTTACTTGACCAGTAGCCGTAATAACAAAAACTTCTAGAGACTGAACCGTATTGACAAAATCACAATCGAAAAATCGTGCATTATCAGATAGAGTTGTATTCGAGAAAGCAGGTGTCAGTGCACCTCCACATCCATTGTTTGAAGATTCGATCAAAGCAGATGCCCATACCCTAACCATATTCTCTCTAGGTGTAGTTGGATCATTATCCAGATCCATAGGTTGGATATTTACTGATACTGATGACTTACACAAAAGATTCGCTTGACTTACATCATTAACAAAGATTGTCTTCGAACATGAAGATGTATTTCCGCAAGGATCAGTAAAACTAGCTATGGCAATATGCTGCCCCAAAGGCAATACTTCATTGACCGTGATGCTATTTACACCATTATTAAAAGTATTATCTATAGTTCCATTTGCACCAACGTCTAAGGAGACAGTTCCTGTAACATTTGTTGAAGGCAAACAATCATCCAAAGCAGAGATGGTAAACTGTACTGTTCCATTTGTACAATTGACTGTACCTACCGACAAATTTTCACAGCCAGAAATTGTAGGTGCTGTAGTATTATTGACAGCTATCGTTTGCTGATGAATAACAGGATTGACACCAGGCTCCAAAGGAATGCAGTTATTTGCAACTTCCCAAGTCCTAAGGATCTTAGCACATGCATCTGATTGAGGTCCAGAAAATGAAAATATCTGATCATCAAAAGACATGGATACGTTGTCGCATACGCCTGTAGAAAAAACAGGGTAGGCATTAACAGCAGGTAAATCATCAGGCTGTAATCCTAAAGTTCCACAGCCACTATCTATGTCTAAATCATCTGGAAAATCTATCATAGCTGGATCAAATCCTGATACTGACATCACTGTAAAAGTTTGGACACAACTACTAAAACCACTATCATCTGAAGCAGTAAAGGTTTTTGTAATAGTGCCTGTTCCACAGGTGGGATCCAGATTAGACTGGATAGCTGATGCTATATTATCAGAGACACATTGATCAGAAGCAGTAGCCATACCAAAAGTTACAGAATCACTTGGATCAAAATCAGATCCACAAGCTACTGTAACATCAGCCGGACAAGAAATCTGAGGAGCAAATTTATCTTGAACGATTACATTAGCTGTACACTCAGTGAAAGTACCAGATAAATCTATTGCTCGTAAAGTTACTACTTGTGGATTGGTTACATCTTCACAGCAAAATCTAACTCTGTCACTAAAACCACATGGTCCATCTACTTCCAAGATAAATCTGCGAAGATCTAATCCAGGGGTAATAACCCAATAACCACTATTCAATATAATAACATTACCTCCTGACTGTAGGGGTAATCCGTCTACATCAAATTGTCCAGGTAACCATTGGTTAAAAGTTAGGGGTATATTATTGGGCCATACGAATGTATTAGATGCATTGTCTAGAGTCAAACCAATATATAACGAGTCTGATATAGATGAGATGGCATTATTAACAAAGGCACTTTCTTGCTGCGAATTGATTGAAAGTAATTCACCTCCTAGACCATTAGCAATATTAGCTGCCGTACTAGCAGTATACCTAAAAGTAGACAGATAATAATAATGACCATTGTATTGTCCTAACAAATTCATATCCTCGAACACTGGCTCATCACACCCACAATTTGTATTATCTCTCCGTATCACAGTTCTATAAAATTGGCAATCATCAAAACTTCCATTATCAAAAGTTGAAGTTAGTGCTATCGCTGTTCCATCTGATCTTAATGATACCACTGAATTTTGATCACAAAGTGCAACAGGAGAAGCATTATCTTCTACAGTTACTATCGTAGAACATGTTGCACTATTATCGCATCCATCATAAACTGTATAGGTCACAACTGAACTGCCCGAAAGCTCTACAACTGGTGCAATAGTAGCATTATTAACAAATCCGCCTTCGTATCTAATATCTGTCTCTACTACACTGGTGCAATCGTCTGAGGTAACTGGCAAAGGCAAAGTAACAAAACTGCTACATTGTCCTGAAGATGTAGATACACTTATAGGTTCAGGGCAAGAAACCGTTGGTATTTCTGTATCACCAATCTCAATAACTTGAACAAAATTTGTTGAATTTAAATCTCCGCAAACCCATTCGTACACCTGCCATGTTCTGAATATTTTTCTACTGCAACCAAAATCAAACAATGTTCTGTCTGAAAACTCTACTGTAATATTGCATGAAACTAACTGATCAACAGGATATAAAGGAATTCCATTAAATGTAGGCACTCCTGCTACCATTGCATTAGGAGATCCCTGAGGATCACTCATGTCAAGACAAGTCAGATTTGTATTATTGGAAATCAATAAAGAATCTGGAAAAACTATCGTATTTAAATCAATCCGATCCAAGGAAATGACTTGACTACATGTAGATGTATTTCCAAGAGCATCTGTGGCTACATATGTTTGCGAAATGGTCTGTAATATATTGGGATCACAAGGTACTGGCTCTATATTCTCCAAAAGTAAACTTACTGATGCTGTACCTGAGCAAGCATCAATGGCAGCTGGTATATGTGAAGAATTATCAGCGCAACTCACTGTTACATTGCTACATTGTATCTCAGGTCCTAACTTATCTTCGACTAATATATTTGCCCAACAGCTGTTATTGGCAGCATTTGTGACTCTGGCGGTCAGTGTCATTTGAAGATAGTCACTTGTGACTAAATTTCCAGGAACTACGATACCTGTGGGTGTTGTAACTTCTAGAGAATATGTACCAGGAGGATTGTCTAAAGTCAACACATCACTAGGCAAAAGTGTTGAAGTGCAATCACTACCTAAGGAAAGATTAATCTCTTGATTACAACTCACCGTTTGAGCAAGCAATTTAAAATTGACCAAGAGAAAAGCAACTAATAAGGTCGCGTACTTAGATACATTTACTAGTGCTCTAGTATAATATGAGTGGTCCATGTTAATGTCGATTATGGGTAACGTGAGCTATATACTCAACACAAAATGAACCACAAACATATTACATTTTTTTATAATATGTTGTTAATGCTTCTTACTAGGGGTTTCTTGTTTTGAGTCGTTGAGTTGGCTCAGGATTGAATACTCTCATGTCTTGGATTGCTGCTTCTAAATAAACATTAAGTGTCACGAATGCATGAATTTTATCTGGGCTAAGCACAAATTTATTAACCATAACCCTTTTAATATCAGCTTTTAGGTCCAACTGACCTGCCTTACTATACTTTCCCACTTCATTATTTACTTTCTCTTGTACGGCATTAAGATTATCCGAAATAGAAAAGTACAATAGTTTTTGAAGCTTATTTTTAATTTTTCCTTTTGCAATCCAAGCACCAGCTTTATGCAGTATGTTTTTGGTTTTGACTTGCACATCTATATCTTCAGTATAGAAGGCTTCTTTATCATTATCAAAAATTGGCTTTCCTGAGATTTGAAGATCTCCATTAAAAGATCCCGACACCTTTGCATCAGCTACTAATTTATCTCCACTACTTCTTAGGTGAATATCTTCTATGGTAATATTCTTACCATCATTGGAAAAGGTCTGACCAACAAAATTTTGTTTCAGATATCCATTGATATTTTCATAATTGACATCCATTACAATATTTATATGTGACGTGTCATCCAACTCTTCTTCCCAAGAAAAATCAGGTAATTTAAGACCTGGTATAACTTCATTTGGATTATGATCTGTGATTTTTGTCTTTGTATGCACTGTTAGATTACCTCGCGACCAGTCCTCTTCATTCCTTATTTGAGACATATACACTTGTTCTGGTATAAGATGAACCCATGATTGCATTATAGTGTCTACTTCAATTGGTTTTTCGAGATACTTCATCACATCCAAAACTTTGTCCCTAATGGACAATTGCTCATTGATAGATAAGTTAATTTGCTCTTCTAATTGTGCCTTACTTTTTTCTATCACTGTATTAGACAACTTTTCAATAGATATTGTAAATCCACCTAGATCTATTTTGGGCTCTTCTAACCATTCATAGTGTTCAAGTTTTGTTTCGGTTAAAAGATTCCAACTTGAGTCTATTTCTAAATCTGTCAAAAAATTCAGATCAAGTATTCCTTTGGCTTTTATGTTTTTGATAAAAGTTTCCTTGCTAATTCCTATTTCAATTGGCAATCTAGATAATACGCGTTTGCCAGAAATTTCGACATCGGCTAAACCATATTTTTTAAGGTTAACATCCATACCTAAGGCAGAAATCTGTATGTCTGAATTTAGGTACTGATCAATAATGTTATTAAAAGTATCTCTTGTTGCATTCTTCTTAATCTTATAATGAAGATTAATTGTTGATTTTAGCTCTGGCATAACGAATGGTGCTGAATGTGATTCGACAGTTGATAGATTCTTACTAGACTTACAACTACTGCTCAGAAGAAGTAATACAAAGAAAAAATATCCTAATCTTAACATATCTACAAAGTGAATTTTAAATTACTATTCTTAAAACTTAAAAAGAGCCAAAATGTAAAATATTTTGGCTCTTTTCTTTGAGGAAAATCAATCAACAATTTAATAGAGATCTTCCAAAACTGAGTAAAAATCGATAAACAATAGAATTGGGGATGGCCTCTATATATGTACTAATTGGTTTCTGTATTTCATATCAAAATGATTCATTTTAATCTGGGTAAAAGCTTTCAACATCGTTATGTCTTAAATTATAGTGAAGTAAATTAGTTTCGTAAATATTATTTGAGGTAGAGGAGCCATTGAGGCTCCCCTACACTTTGTACTATTTTATATACATCATTTTCTGTCTGAGACTTGCCTTAGCAGTGATCACTTCGTAGAAGTATATGCCACCTGATGGCATATCTCCTTTCTCAAGGAATATACTATTGCTACCTCTAGGTGCATCAAACTCTGATGTACGAATCAATTTTCCATTGACATCATATAGATTGAATACAATTCTGGAATCTTCTGGAATATGGTACTTAATCTCAGTACTGTTATTCCATGGATTCGGTATGTTCTGGCTAAGTGTCAAGACTTCAGCATCACTCTCTGAGACAACATCAAGAATTACATTCTTTGTGTCCAAATTATCATACGCCTGTGGTGCAAGACCATCTTGCATAAGCGTAAACAATTCCGAGGTTTCTGTGTCAGCCTTTGCCCTAACCATTAAGCTAAAGAGCTCTGTCTCTCCAGCCAATTCAACGTCTGGCTGTTCTATCCAACTCAGATGGAAGTAACCATCTTCGATATAATCAAGATTGACATGGTTTTGTGTCAATCCAGATACTATAGGTGTGAATTCAAGTAATTCAGCCAAATCAGTATCTACTTCAATCGTATACTGGAATCCACTAACCTTTTCCATATCTGCAGCTGTAAAAACAACTTCTGTAACCGCACCACCTTCCATCTCAAGTTCTGGTACTCTAATGATGAAGTTAGATGTTGCTTTTTCTACGATTCCACCTTCTGACAAAGAAGTCTGTGCACTATCATTAACATCACCAACTTTCACACCAATGAAGTTTGCTTCATGATCAGTCTCCAATCCTCTTACTGTGTATTCCTCCGGAATTCTAACAAAAAATGGATTTTCAGGATCTGCAAATTCGTGTTGTGCATCCACCATTCTCCACGATCTCGATTCAGGGAATTCGCTATAACTTCCTAGAATCAATTTTCGCAACTCAACAAGATCTAATCCATTCACTTGATTATCATTATTAACATCAGCAGCAATGATCTTATATGGCGAATCCATTTTCGCAATACCCAATATATGCCTCTGTATTATTATTAAATCAATAGTATTAATTCCATTCTTATGATCTATGTCTCTAGTAGGAGTCACTCGGTAAAAGTCTCCTAGTCTTAAATCATTGAAGGCATAAAACCCATCTGCTTCCGTCATCTGATCTCTTCCTTCTACACCAGCGATTTCTAC
>CAZPUF010000055.1:0-1907 GCA_964589705.1 uncultured Saprospiraceae bacterium
TGGACAAACTGATTTCAAGTACAAACTGGGAATTAATAGACCTCAATAACTACAACTTTAGCTACTACGATTATGCGCATAAGAATCGTGACGATGATTACTTAGGTCTGATACAAGAGATCATAGAATACGATACATTCATTTTTGCGACCCCAGTTTATTGGTATGCTATGAGTGGCATATTGAAAGTCTTTTTTGATAGACTAACTGATTTACTGACTATAGAAAAAGATAAGGGCCGGCAATTGCGTGGAAAAAACATGGCTGTACTGAGTAGTTCTTCTGGCGGCAATCTTGGTGACGATTTTTGGTTGCCATTCAAGGAATCAGCCAACTACTTAAGCATAAATTACCTTGCCAATGTCCATACTTACTCTGGAGAAAATAATTCGGAGAGACTAGAAAAATTTATATACCTAGTTAGATCTCATAAATTTAAATCTGACTGATATACTCATAGATAAATGTTTATCTACAAAAAAGAAAATTTTAATAGCCTTCAATGCATGACACATTGAAGGCTATTAATTCACTAATTAACTAGGGCTTTGATTTTCTTTCTCAGATCATTTTCTGAGGCAAGCCCATTCACAATATTTTTTACCTTATTTCCTTTCAGAAAGAAAATAGTAGGTATACTTCTCACATTGAACTTAGCGGCTAGTTGCCTCTGCTTATCAATGTTTACCTTTACTATTTCGACATCATCTTTATATTCTTTGGCCAGCTTTTCTACTGTGGGAAGTAGCGTTTGGCAAGGTCCACACCAGTCTGCATAAAAATCAAGCACAAATGGTTTTCCATTTTTTACCAGATCGTTGAACTGCTTATTTGAAGTAATCGATTTCATATAATTCTTCTTTTTGATTATTTACGTTATCAAATATGAGTTTATTCATAACAGTAATAAAGGGCTAGACTTCCCGACTTGTTGGCTATTTTTCCCAAATGTAGTATGCTTCTAGCACAACACCATTTGGCCACATATATTTGCATCGTCTGATGAGTTCTACAACCATAATGTCAGATGCCATATTGAGAGGCTCACTTAAGTGTTGGACCCAAAATTTTTTTAATTCAAATTATAATATGTCGAAAATTTGCGCTTCGCTTGCCATCATTACAATGCTAATACTCTGTGCTTGTAATAGCTCCAAAACCTTAGCTATCAAATCTTCAGTTAGCTCTCCAGAGGCTGCCTTATTATTACAAAATACAATAAAAGCACATGGTGGTGCGAGATACCAAACAGCACATTACGCCTTTGTCTTCAGGGATAAAAACTACACATTCAAGAACAATAATGGAGAGTATACTTATACTGTTGCCTACCAAAAGAATGGTCATGGCTATCAGGATATATTAACCAACAATACCTTTACCCGAGCCCAGAATGGTGTCCAACAGGAATTGACAGCTAAGCAAATATCCTCATACGGCCAAGGGATTAATTCTGTTATCTATTTTGCAACTTTACCTCACAAACTAAATGATCCTGCGGTCAACCTAACCTACGAAGGAACGACCACTATCACCAACAAATCTTATGAGATACTAAAAGTCACTTTCAATGAAGAAGGAGGTGGAAAAGATTTTGAAGACACCTACTTCTACTGGATCAATGCAGATAGCAAGCTCATTGAATTCCTAGCTTATAATTACAAAGTAAATGGAGGTGGCGTCCGATTTAGAGAAGCTTATAATCCAAGACGCGTGGAAGGTATCCTATTTCAGGATTACATTAATTACAAAGCACCAGTCGGAACAGCCCTCGCTTCATTGCCACAAATGTGGGAGCGCAAGGAGTTAAAAGAATTGTCAAGGATTGATACTGAGAAAGTTAGGGCACTGTAGCTTGGTCAAAGTAAAGTGGCGTGAAGGTCCAAAGGGACTTAGAGCTGCTAAGG
>CAZPUF010000055.1:2007-15379 GCA_964589705.1 uncultured Saprospiraceae bacterium
CTATATTTTATCTATATACTCTATAAGGTCGTCATTGCGAGATAGGCCTAGCTTTTTCCTTAGTCTATAACGGGTTGTGTGAACAGATTCTACTGAAATATTGAGTAATCTAGCCATATCCTTGGTAGAACAATTCAACTTAAGGAGGGCAGTGATTTTAAGATCTCCACTAGTCAGGTTAGTGTGTTGCTTATTAAGTCGATCATAGAACCCTGGGTTAACTGTTTCGAATTTGGACTCTATCTCTGACCAATTTGCGCACGACTGTTCGAAGGTCTTATCAAGTATTTTTGATACATCAGTAATCCTAATTTCTTTGGAAGTCCTTTTTTTCTCTTTGAGTTGCTCCAATATCTCATTGCGGGTGATGAGCATTTTGACAGAGGCCGTCAACTCATTATTCTTGACACCATACATGACCTTTTCTTTATCGGACTGCAGAGTCTCTACCTCTGTCTTGTGCTTCTCTTTCAGTTCGCTTAGTTGGGCTTTCATTTCAGTAACAGTCGTGTGATTCTTTCGAAGTAGGGTTAGATAGATCATCCCACCTATTAGGATAAAGACCATGAATCCTGTCAAAATAATATTCTCCAACAAGCCAACTTTTCCCTCATACTCTCTAATGGAGAACTTTCGTCTTGCTGGCTTTTGGGTAGACTCTTTTTGCTCTTGTGTCGACTCGTAGGAGGAGGTGGTTGATGTCAGTTGTAATTGACTAGAAGAACCTTCAGATGAGGCACACATCGTTAAAAGAAAAACAAAGATCAGTCCTCTATGAATATACTTACACAATGCGATAATCGATTTTATCCTAAGATAACCATATATATGGGATTATGCTTTAGCACAGAGCATAATTTGTGATATTGGGAGTCTATTTTCCATATACACAAGGTCAGATTCTGACTGAAATCCGTAGCTTTGGTAACATGTCTTACAAATGCTTTGAAACTGATCGATTACACTTACGACCGACCGGAATAGATGATGCAGCGTTTATACTTACCTTACTTAATACGCCTAAATGGATAAAATATATTGGCAAAAGGAACGTCAACTCTAAGGAGACAGCTATTAAGTATATAGAAGACAGAATGCTATCACAACTACATAAGCTAGGATATGGAAACTACACAATAATTAATAAAGAAACTCAAGCAAAAATTGGCACTTGTGGACTATACGACAGAGAAGGATTAGAGGGTATAGATATCGGTTATGCCCTTCTTCCAGCTTACGAAAAATTAGGGTATGCCTACGAAGCATCCCTGGCCATACGAGATGCAGCTAAGGTGGACTTTGGTATTAATTATCTGAGAGCCATCACTACCAAAGACAACTTATCATCCCAAAAGCTACTTGAAAAACTTCAATTTAAATATTCAAAAATCATAAACCTTCCCAATGATCCTGAAGACTTAATGCTCTATGATTATCACCACGAATAAAATATACTCACTAACCTCCAATTAAAAGCCTACATTACTAAACTTGTATAGAACTGGTCTCATATTATCAATACTCTTTGTTCTGGCAGTCCACTTTTTTTACTATCCCAAGTGGACTAAAAAGCATACAGAAGCGACCATCTCTTGGGATGCATCTGGCTACTACATGTATCTGCCTGCCACATTTATATATAAGGATCTCAAACAATGTCAATTCCAAGACCAGATTCTAAAGAAGTATCGCCCCACACCAGATTTTCAACAAGCCTTCCTGCATAAGCCATCTGGCAACTATGTCATGAAATACTCAAGTGGTCAAGCACTCGTCTTTAGCCCTGCATTTGCTATAGCTCATGTCTGGGCGAAAAATGACAGCAGATACCCAGCAGATGGATTCTCCCATCCTTACCAATTTTGTATATCCATGTGGACCTTATTCATTGCCACTATTGGATTACTTATACTATGGACTATTCTCAGGACCTACTACTCAGACAAGGTCAGCTTACTCGGCATACTTGCGATTATACTGGGTAGTAATTATCTCAATTACAGTGCGATAGATGGTGCCATGACTCACAACACCCTATTTACCATATATACAATACTCATATACCTAACCATTCAATTCTATAATCGCCCTAGACTAAGGACAGGTATCGGAATAGGTATATGCGTAGGTCTGGCCGCCCTCATCAGACCTACTGAAATTATCTCTTGTATAATTCCAATACTTTGGGGGCTGGATAGTGTGAAGTGGGATGCTATAATTGCCCGACTACAATTATTTCAACGCCATTGGGGAAAGCTAGTCATAGCAGTACTACTTGTGATGCTTATAGGAAGTATACAACTCCTGTATTGGAAATATGCTACAGGAGAATTTATAGTATACTCATACGAAGATCAAGGATTTGATTGGTTGAGCCCACATATACTCGATGGTTTGCTCAGCTATAAAAGCGGGTGGCTCATCTATAGTCCGATTATGATTTTTGCCTTGCTTGGATTTATTCCATTATTGTTTGACAATAGATCTTTGTTTTTTGCTACAGCCGCATTCACAGGACTATTCATATATATCGCCTTTGCCTGGTCCATATGGTGGTATGGAGGATCTCTGGGTCAACGAACAATGGTACAGGTCTACCCTATTTTGGCCTTCCCATTATGTGCCTTTATCCAAAGACTCTTGAGCACTCATTTAATATGGAAGATTATAGTCGGCGGCTTCTCCATTTTATTTATCTATGCCAATATTTGGTTTACTCACCAAGCTCATCTTGGCGGACTATTACCTGTGGGAAGGGTCACCAAGCCGTACTTCTGGGAGATTCTTTTCAAGTATGAGAGAGACAAGCAAGACCTAAAACTTCTGGATGGTGTCGATCATATATATAAAGGCAACCCGCCTAATTTGCTGGAAGTTATGAGAGACACCTCATCAGCTACCTTAGCTGGCGACACAAAATTTACACCGAAAGTAACTGCAGCTGCCAATCTACTTCCCTCCTCCTATGATTGGATAAGAGTAGAAGCCGACGTCCAATACGATCATAAAGAATGGAACATTTGGCAAATGGCACAGCTTATTGTAGAAGTGAAAAATGGAGAAGAAACGATAGGACGGCATTCCATAAGGGTACACAATCAAGTAGAACCAAACCAAGAGACCAATCTGTTTTTAGATTTAAAAAAGCCTAAGCAGCCGTTCGACAGATTAGAGACCTACTTCTGGAATTCTAATGGTACTAAGAGAGTCAATATCAAAAATACAAGCGTCTCTACCTTTGACGATAAGTAATACTATGATGGTGCTGTTACCAATTCGGCAATGCTCCTTTCATATAACATCTCATACTTGGGTACAATTTGATCTCTAGAAAATTCCATGGCCTTCTGTCTCGCTTTGAGTCGCATATCTGACAACTTATTGTCTTCAGTAAGAATCTCTATCACACGTTGACCCATAGATTTCCAATCACCAACCTTACACATGTATCCCGTCTCACCATCTATATTGACCTCTGGTAATCCTCCGGCATTAGAAGAGACTACTGGTACGCCACAAGCCATTGCTTCCAATGCTGCCAGTCCAAAACTTTCTTTTGCCGATGGCAATAGGAATACATCAGCTAAGGATAACAAGTCCTCCACTGCGTCCTGCCTGCCTAAGAAATGAATATCCCCACAGATCCCAAGATCACGACACATGCCTTCGAGCTTGATCCTTTCCGGACCATCACCTACCAATAAGAGCTTAGAAGGCAAGGCCCTCCTCACTACGGAAAAAGCTTTAACGACATCCTCCACTCGCTTGACTTTCCTAAAATTGGATACATGCATGATGATCTTCTCATTAGATGGTGCAAATGCTGAACGGTATTCCAGATTTGGCTTTCGCATGAATCGCTTCAAGTTGATAAAATTATGAATGACGTTAATTTCTGTTGTGATATTAAAATGAGAGAGAGTCTGATCCCTAAGTGAACCAGACACTGCTGTCACGTAATCAGAGCTATTGATACTAAATTCAACTACACTGGACAGGGACTTATCTAAGCCTACAAGTGTAATATCTGTACCGTGAAGTGTCGTCACAAAGGGTAATCTAATCCCCTTGGCTTTGAGTATCTGTGTCGCCAGATAGGCCACCGTAGCATGAGGAACAGCATAGTGCACATGCAAAATATCCAAAGACTGGTGTTGGGCGACATCTACTATCTTACTCGCCAATAAACTATCATATGGCGGAGACTCAAAAAGTGGGTACTCAAAAGAACTTACCTCATGCAGAAATACCCCTTTTATAAAGCTGGTAAGTCTTGCAGGCCGCTTATATGATATGAAATGAACATCATGACCTTTCTTAGCCAATCCAATTCCTAACTCAGTCGCTAAGACACCACTCCCACCATATGTAGGATAACAGACAATTCCTATATTCATAATAATTCAATTCGTTTGAATGTGGCTCAAAGTTATTGCTCTCAATAATAATATGCCGACACCAGATAAACAAATTTAGGTTTCGAGAGTTTAACTGTACTAAATTCAAAACTTTTACCGATCTGTATTGCTTAATTTTTAATCTAAAAGAAAGGATTTTAATTCCTCAAAATGGTAGTGTACTCCATAAAAGATTTGGAAAGCCTCTCAGGTGTCAAAGCACACACTATTAGGATATGGGAAAAGCGATATAATCTTATCCAACCCAAAAGAACAAAAACTAATATTAGGTACTATACGGATGACGATCTAAGAAAGCTTCTTAACATCTGTTTTCTCTATAAAAAAGGATATAAAATCTCGAAGATTGGCCAGATGGAAGAAAAGACCATCCGTGAGAAAGTTGCAGGTTATTCTAAGATAAATCTCAGTTTTGAAGATGAATTAGATGCCTTAATGATTTTCATATTAGAATTAGATGGTTATAACTTCGGAAAGATACTTGATAAGCATATAAATCAGAAAGGATTAGAAAGTGCCATGACCGATATCGTATATCCTCTTCTGGATAAAATAGGAGTAGCGTGGTTGGCAGGGTCATTTCTGGAAGTCCATGAATCTTTCGTCATAGAGATTATAAAATCCAAGCTTTACTTACACACTGAAAAATTGCCGCACGCCGAAAAATCCGGAGCGACTTATGTCATCTATAATCCCAAAGGCGAAAAGCAAGAACTCAGTCTCCTATATCTTCATTACATACTCAAGAAAGAAGGTTGCAAGGTCATCAATCTGGGCACCGATATTGAATTGGGTGATGTACTCTTTTCTATAGAAACCACAAATCCTGACTTTGTCTTCACCATTATCAATCAGGAGATTCCATTCATAAGTCTGCAGACTTATGTCGATAAAATATCCATTGAATTGGGAGATAACAAGTTACTGATGACAGGATTCCAAACATTGACTTCTAACTTGATTTGGCCTGAAAATGTACAGATTATCTCTGACCTCGCAGAAACCATCAGCTTTATTCAGAATAATCTGAATCTGGCGAAGGTTTAGCTAGCATTTTTGATTGTCGAGTAGCTCAATCTAATGCTCTATTGAGTCTTTCAGCCTTTCTACACTGAATGAAGTGTAGTGGAATATCCGCAATCTTCTTTTCATCTAACCTATCTAGAAGCTTATCGAAACTAAGGAATCACCGTATTGTCAAATACGGAAGCTAAGCATATGGTCTGTCTTTGTGATGTATTTTCTTAATCACCAGATACCAACAATCCTCCCCAACTCTTAAAACAAAGAACTAAACCCAAAATGTGCTTTAGGTCTTCCAAAGTCAAATCCCTGATCGCTATTCCTACCAGAAGCAATGGAAAAATTGAACAGACCAACTTTGGTTTCAAACACTAATCCTGCACCAATACCAATAGCCAGCTCTTGTATAGAGGTACCCCCTCCAAGGTCCCTGTCCACATATCCAACATCTATAAATGGCGCACTGAAATAAGAATTGTCTGACAACAAGAGTCTAAACTCAGCAGTACCTACTGCATAAAAAGGGGTGAAAATAGAAGCCTCATCGAACCCCCTCAGCAATTTGTTTCCGCCTATCTGAAACTGCTCATTGATCAAAAGATTATTATTGCCTGATGTAAATCGCCAGCCACCCTTAGCATGGACACCAAAGACGCCTCTACGCTTAATAGGTACAAAATATGAGATGTCTGTCTTCAATTCAAAACGAGGTGTAACCAAATCCAGCGTATCATAGCTCTCTGCAAAATCAATATTCTCATCGCTAAGAGATGTGATACCAGGATCTACGAGTATACGTCTCTGTCCCCCGACAGCACTCGCTTCTATAGAGAGACCTCGCCGTGGATTGAAGCGGTGATCTTGTCTAGTCATGTAAAACTGTAGTGATAAGCCTGTTTGCGATACACTAAGTTGATCAGGCAGTTGTTGGGTTATGAGCAGTGCTGCTGTATCTACTTCCACTAGTCTGGACGATTCCAGATTCCAGGCAACTTTAAGATAATCACTACTATTAATCAGATACTGGACTCCTAGGTCAGACTTGACAGTTTGGAAATTAAGCGCATTTCTAAATATGCTGAATGTGGCATCTATTGCAAAAGGCGTATCTAAGATATAGGGATAGTTAAAAGCGAAATCAAACTTCTGTTGTTCTGGACGTAATCGTTCGAAATCAATGTACAGATATTCTCCATACCCCAACCGATTAAGCAACTCAGCACTGAAATCTAATGATAAAAACAATTGTCGACCCATAATATTGTTGGTAGGGATGACGCCAAAGATGACATCAAATCGACTTGTGTTCTCTGGTTCTACATAGATATTAACTGAGGCATAATCGTACACAAAACTTAGAGCGGGCTCTTCTGTGGTCTTTAGAAAAGCTAATTGGTCCAACTTCCTCTTTACACTTTTGAGTTTTGTATGGCTGTATAATTCTCCAGAGTAAATATCAAGATAGTTCTTGAGGAATCCTTGACGGATTTTAACATCTCCATGGACTATAATGCTATCCATGATAATCTTATTACGTTCTTCTACGTCCAGATATCCACTGACTACTCCATCTTCCAAATCAAGATCCTTAAGCCTTACCAGTGCAAATGGATAGCCATGATCACCATAGTAGCCGACCAATTTATCTCTGGCAATAAGAAACTCTGCAGCCGTACGAGGAGTACGTATGTCCAATCGTTTGAGCAAATCCTCGCTGATAGAATCCAGTCGCAAAGCATCAAAATTATACTGAGGCCCAACATGGATGTAGGCAAGTGCCTTGTTCTCATCTTCATGCTTAGTTAGCGAATCAAGGGAAGCTTCCAGGTAATTATCAGTAATCAATTTATCCAGTATAGGCTTGATCAAGTCTTTGATTGATTGCTGGTTATGATTGTCTATGATGGTATTCTCTAGAGTAAATGGACCCTTGTCTGTTTGTATCAATTCTATCGTAGATGGAGGTCCGCTATTGATATGAGAAGACTGAGTATACACTGTCAGATGCACACCCCAAAAAATGATTATCAATAAATATGACCAATTACCAGGCAATACGATATACTTTTGGACTCCTAATTAAAACGTCAATGGCAGGCATTTACATACATATACCTTATTGCAGAAAAGCCTGCCACTACTGCAATTTCCACTTTTCTACGTCATTGCACAACATGTCAGAGATGCAAGACGCCTTACTGACAGAGATTAAACTGCAAAAATCCTTCCTCAAAGCGGCACCAATAGACACTATATACTTTGGAGGTGGGACTCCTTCGCTGCTTAATACGCAAGATATCAGTGCTCTTTTGGATACAATTATCCAATATCACAATATATCAGAGGAAGCAGAAATCACTCTTGAATCCAATCCTGATGATATAACACCCCTAAAAGTCTCTGAGTGGAAGGCACTTGGAATCAATAGGCTCAGTATAGGGGTGCAATCATTCTTTGACAAGGACCTGAAGTGGATGAATCGGAGCCATGATGCTACTCAGGCAGTGCAATGCATATATACTGCCCAAGATGTTGGCTTGGAAAACCTAAGCCTGGACCTAATTTTTGGTAGTGAGACGACAACAATGACAATGTGGGCTGCTAATCTGGACAAAGCCATTTCTTTGGCCGTGCCACATCTAAGTTGCTACGGCTTGACCATAGAGCCCAATACCGCTCTTGCTCATCATATACAATCTGGGACCAAGCAAGCGACCTCCGAACAATTACAAGCAGAACAATTTGTACTAACCACTAACAGACTCCAATCCGCTGGTTTTGCGCATTACGAAATCTCCAATTATGCCCGAGAGAATAAGTATGCACTTCATAACACAAACTACTGGAGACAGATACCCTATCTTGGTATAGGTCCGTCGGCTCATTCCTTCGATGGTAATTATCGCTATTGGAATGTGGCGCACAATCCAAATTATATCAAAAGCCTAGCTAGCGGTCTTATCCCTCACGACAAAGAATTATTATCTACGCAAGATAGATTCAATGAGCAGATTATGACGGGTCTCAGAACAATGTGGGGTTGTACTAAAAGTCAGCTTTCTTCAATAGTCCCTAACTGGGCAGAACTATTAAAGACAGAATTAGACGAATTACTCAATCAAGGTGAGTTGATGATAAATGACGACACACTTACCTTGAGTCAGTCTGGCAGATTAAGAGCAGACAGCATCATGAGTCAATTGTTTCTAACCGAAAATGATCTTTAATCTGTGGCTGCCTCTAAAATTATTCAGCATAAGATTATTCTAAAAGATGAAGGCAGTTCATTTTTTAGATATGGTCCTGCCATGTCGAGACTCCTGTCACTTGTATCCGAGGTAAAAGAAGACATTATAGTCAATACCAAAATATACACCCGTCATCCTCTTCGCTATATACCTATGTATGCTGCACTCAAAGGCGGAGGTGCCATCACCTTGGGTAACAAAAGCTGGAGCAGTATCACCTACACAGAAAATTTCTTTTCTACAGACAAAGACTATTTTGGGCGGGCAGCATATGGAGACAATCTACTTGTCTGGATACGGCTTTCTGCACACGAGGTTATTCATCTTAATCATGCCCACCGATTCAAATCTTTTATCATTTATCTTTTAGTCTTTGCGTATCAATATATGCGTTATGGACATGATGGCGCTCCACTCGAGAAAGAAGCCAATGAGGGACCTAGGGTACTGGCTAATTTCATCCATTTTATCAGACGAGAGTTTAACAAGGACCTTTTGCAGGATTGCTTGGCAGCTAACCTAACAGAAGATCAAAAATTAATTATGATTGATCATTGGTGGGGAGAATTTAATAAGGAGCCTTAAAGTTTTGGATAAAAATAAATTCAAATCCGTTATGAAACTCTTCCTGATTGAAAATTCATTAAAACTGTAATTCCAAAGGCTCAAAAAGTACGTTTTTAGCCTAGAAAAGCAGGTATTTTGTAATATTTCAACCTTAATAATCATAGGCAAATCAACAAGTTATGGCTTTGACAAGCTGATTATTCCAATACGGGCATTACATATTAGACATTTCGCTATATAAACCATACTTTTGTCTTTTAAATGAGTGTGAAAACACTATGGATTATTCAATAATTTAACTTTTAAAAGCAATTAATTATGCCTGCAAAAAGAAAAACTCTAGACGTAAAATACACTAAGACACAAATCGTTAATCAAATCGCAGAAGAAAACGAACTTTCAAAAAAGCAAGTATCAGGTGTACTTGACTCATTATCAGAAATAATTCAACTTCATATTAATAAAAAGTCTGTGGGAGAATTTGTACTTCCTGGTCTAATGAAAATCCAGACAGTTAAGAAGCCTGCAAAAAAAGCTCGTAAAGGCATCAATCCTTTTACTAAGGAAGAGGTGATGTTTAAAGCTAAGCCTGCTTCTACTACTGTAAAGGTACGTCCATTGAAAAAATTAAAAGAAATGGCCAACTAAGCATTGGTTAATTCTACAATACATTTAAAAATGGGAAGGGTATAATATCCTTCCCATTTTTTATTGGCTACCCTTTTTACTCCCAGTTTTATTTTTTCCTTAGAACATTATCATCTCTTGGTTAAGTCTGAATCTACAAATCACCCAAAAGGGTGAAGCAGAAATATTATAGATGGAATGTAGAAGAGAATAAACTTTTGAATTAATTACGCTTCCATCTAATCAATTTCACTTGTTAAGCAGTTGACGCCAATTCCAAAAAGCACAGGTAACCATGACTGGATCATTTTTTTGTAACACAATGAACCAGTCAACAGTATTTGGGTCAGGAAATTTATGCAATAATTTGTTTTTCTATTTCCCAGAGAATCTCCGAGACTTATTGATTATGTCGGGGTGATACAATTCAGTCAATCTAAAATTGATTATTTTAGAACCAAATGATCAAAATGAAGAGCTTCACATTAACACTGTACATTATCATACTATGCCTACCGCAACTCATGGCTCAAGGTTGGTTCCAAGACAATGACGAATGGGGTTATAAATATAATGATGGATTTACAGGCACGTATGGATTTACTGAAACGTCAATCGCTGGAGACACCATTATTAATGGTATCGATTGCAAAATTCTAAACAGTAGAACAACAGCCTACTCACAAAGTCAAAGAGACACAATAGGATTTAGTTTCTATGAGATATACTTTGAAGAAAACCGCAAAGTATTCTTCTGGGATGGCAATGAATTCCAGATGATCTATGATATGGAACTCGTCACTGGAGATACTATATGGATTGGTGCTGATAATTATTCTGAATCGGATCCATGGGTACTTGACAGCGTTGATTATATAGACAGAGATGGAGAACGACTACTTTGTCAATATTTTAATCTAAGTGAACGTGCTATCAATTTCTATGGTGTATCCACAGTCAAAGTTGTAGAAGGCATCGGCGCAACAAATGGATTTGATTTTTCACTTAATTGGAATAATTATTTGTTGTTTGATATACCAACTAATGAACTTTGTGATTTTAGTAGAGACACCTTCTCACTTAGCACAGATATAACTGATTGCTATGTATTGCCAGATCCCATTTTTCCAGAATTTGCACCTATTGGTGCAACTTGGTATTATGAATCATTTCAAAGATATGATGAAAGTACGGTAGTCTACACTAGTCTAAGAGACACGATTATCGATGGAAGAGATTGTCGAATTATCAATAAATCTCAGTCGTCACACAATGTGCCTATAGAGGGTGAGTTTATCATCCATCAGGAGTTTGGTAAAATATATCACTACATTGAATCACTGGATAGTTTCAACCTTATATTTAATTTTCTTGCGCGGAAGGGCGACACCTGGCGTTCCATAGATAGAGGCAATAGTCTTGCTGCATATAACGAAAGAGAAGAATATATCACCGAAGTTAATGATATCAGTTTCCTCTTTGTTGACAACAATCCTATACCTCTAGAAGTACTAGACGTTTCTATGTATCGACTATTCTATGGAGAAAGAGAGCATGTCCAAGATTATACCCTAATAGAAGGTATTGGTTTTATGGATTCTTTTTTTCCTGGTTATAATGATGCCATAGCAACTAATAGTAAAGTAGATAGAAATATCAGGTGTTATGTGGACAATGAAAACCAATTTGCCTTTACTGATGGTGAATGTTTCATTACCTCTACTTCTACGCCAACAGCATTTGCAAATATTTCCGTTTACCCAAATCCGACCACCAGTCAAATAAGCATCGATTATCCTTCACATATTCCTGAAGGTGAATTACAGATTCTAGACTTGATGGGTCGAGTTGTATTACACAGTTCGTTACAACAAGAGCTAGATCTAAATCACCTATCTAAAGGAACATACTTACTAAAAATTAATGATCTATCAGGCGCAGATTCCTTTACAAAAGTGATTGCAAAGTATTAAGCGTACCATTTATAGAAGACACTAAGCAAAAAAGGATTGTATATAGTCTACGCTAATTTATAATTTCGCCAATCGAAGTTTGATATTATGAATATAAATTGGATTACTATTTCTGCCTTAATCATTTTGCTGGCTAGCTTGTCGAAAGTTGGATATACCCAAACGCAAGAAGAAGGAGAAAAACTACAGATAACTGCCACTCAATTATTATCTAAAAGTATCAGGTATCATGATCCGCAAAACAACTGGGATAGTCTGAATGCCACACTCAATTTCAAAACGCTGATGGCGGATAAGTCAGAAAGAAAAAGGGTTATCAGACTCAATAATAAACATGGAGAGTTTCATTTTACAGGGGAGTATACTGAAGGGCGATTAGAATACACTATTGATGCTACTAGTACTAAGGCAATGTGGAATGGGTCCACAACAATACCTACTGACAAAGCCACCAAATATCAGATATCAGAAGCAAGGGCTGTCATGTTTCGCAACTACTTTAGCTACCTGTATGGGATGCCAATGAAGCTCAAAGATGTAGGCACCATTATAGATCCCGTTGCATATAGAGTGACCTTCTATGACAAAATCTATGACCGCATTAGAGTGACTTATGACCCTGCGATAGGTACAGATACTTGGTACTTCTATTTCAACCCAGAAACGCATGCGTTAGAAGCCTATCAGTTCTATAAAGATGAGTCACAAAATGATGGAGAGTATATCCTCTTTGAAGAAACAATCATGATAGATGGTATCAAAATTCCTAGAATAAGACATTGGTACTATAACAAGGATCAGAAATTTTTGGCAACGGATGTGTTGGAGAAATAATAGAAAATTTAAAAGCAAAAAAACACCAGCCCAGTCCTGAAGCCTATCCTAGCTTATCAGGACTGGGTGCTGGTGCACCATCCACTTTAAATCTTTATTAGCTTTCCAGTATATGCTAGATTATTGCCATACTCTATGATGTATGTGTAGGCCCCGCTAGGCAACTCACTACAATCCACTTTTATGTCATTAAGACCAGGGGTCGTAGCTATACTGAGTCTATTGACTTGCTTACCCATATTATTGTAAATCTTAATAGTTGCCAATGAGGCTTGTGCTGCAAAAGATATGGTCGTCACATCAGACACTGGATTAGGCGTAAGTGTCACTGCCGTCTCATATTCTTCCAAGTCTTCATTACTCGTCGTTGTGCTCTGGACAAAGGCCACATTTGAGATATCTACGTTAAAGGTTTGTGTAGTGCCTTGTTCATTAATCAGAGAGAATACGACCATAACCAAATCACTCCAATCACCAGCCTCAGTCAGTGTAGAGCTAAACTGATGAATAGGTAATTCGTACTGTTGTGATTGTCCATCCAACCTCAATTGTGTTCTAGGCTGTTCACTCCAATTATCTATAGAAGCCTTGATCAGTGTCACCTCTACCAAACCATCACCTTCCGCGGTCAAAGACAGAGCATCAAATTCTTCCATACTCACGGTCTGATATTTTGCATCTA
>CAZPUF010000056.1:0-15318 GCA_964589705.1 uncultured Saprospiraceae bacterium
CCACATTGGTGATTATGAATCAAAATAATGAAATACAACATATCCATACAGGATTTAACGGCCCGGCTACTTCCAAATATGAATCATTTAAAACTGAAATGAAGCATCATCTTGAAAGTATCCTAGCAGAATAAAAATAAATGAAATCAAAGACAGTACTTATAACGGGTGCAACATCTGGTATTGGAAAGGCAACCGCTAAAGCTTTTGCTAAAGGAGGTCATCATCTAATCATCACCGGTCGTCGTGAAAAGAAACTTCAAGAATTAACAAATAAGTTATCCAATAAGTATGCAATAGATGTGATGCACTTGTCATTTGATGTAAGAGATGTCGCTGCTGTAAAAAAAGCGGTGAAACAAATTAAACTAAAAAAGAAGCGAGTAGACGTACTCATTAATAATGCTGGACTTGCTAAAGGATTTGGTCCTATACACGAAGGGAAAATAGAAGATTGGGAAACTATGATAGATACCAACATGAAAGGGCTTCTATACATGACAAGACACATAGCACCGATGATGGTCAAAGTCAAAAATGGGCATATCATCAACGTGGCTTCTATCGCTGGTAAGCAGGTATACCCTAATGGAAATGTGTATTGTGCTACCAAACATGCAGTGGATGCGCTTACCAAAGCCATGCGTATCGATCTGCACACACATAGTATTAGAGTTGGGCAAGTAGCCCCTGGACATGTGGAGCAAACTGATTTTGCACTAGTAAGATATAATGGTGATGCAGAAAAAGCGAAAATCTACGAAGACTTCACACCAGTCAACTCTAAGGACATTGCCAAGATTATATACTTTATGGCCTCTCAACCAACTCATGTAAACATCCAGGATATTTTAGTCATGGGGTCACAACAAGCAAGTAGTACAATAATTGATAAGAAAGGAAGAATCTAATATCTTCCTTAGAAGTCACTAAAAAACTCAATTAGATCAGTAGCATCTTCTGGTTTAAGCCGGCCACTTAAAATCAATCTGACTTCTCTTCTGCGCAGTGCCCCTTCATATAACTTCTTTTGCTCATTAGTTACAGGTTTGAGTGGCGGTACTTTTCTCGGTTTTCTGGTTTCTTTATCCAGCGCTACGAAAGTCATATAAGCATGATTGGATTGCTTTGTATTATGACCTGTGATATCTGATACGGTGACTTCCATATACACCTCTATAGATGTATTAAATGCCCGAGTTACCACTGCTGTGAGCTGAATTACATCCCCAACATTGATAGGCGCATTGAATGACACATGGTCCACTGAGGCTGTCACTACATGCGCCTCGCAGTGTTTTGCTGCGCATACACCACCAGCAATATCCATCCATCTCATGAGATTTCCACCCATCAAATTACCCAATGGATTGGCATCATTAGGCATTATCATCTCTGTCATTACCGTCTTGCTGTCTTCAGCTAATTTCTCTTTCATCTTAAAATTCAGATATTTATTAATTGCAAATCAAACAAATCTGCCAAGATCGTTTTCAACTTGTCTTCAATCTCAATAATATTGAAGTCTTCTCCAATGAGCTGAGATATACTGGTGACAGATTTGTCAGGATCTTGGATTCCACAAGGCACTATCATATCAAAATGATTCAAATTACTATTGACATTAAGACCAAAGCCATGCATACTGACCCAGCGACTGAGGTGGACACCAATGGCACAGACTTTCCTTTTTTTAGATCCGCTGTTAACCCATACTCCTGTGAAATTATCAACTCTTTCACCCTTAAGTCCATATTCTTCAAGCAAAACAATGATTGCCTCTTCTATTGTCCTCACATACCTATGCACATCTCTGTAAAGTAACTCCAAGTCAAGAATTAAATATCCTGTTATCTGCCCTGGACCATGATAAGTAATGTCTCCACCTCGATTTATCCTATAAAACTCCAGATCCTTTGCTTGTGCTTCCTGCTCAGTAATCAATAAGTGATCTCGTTTGCCCGACTTACCTAAAGTGTATACAGGTTTGTGCTCACAGAACAAAAGATGGTTAATCAAAGGTGAATCGGCGTTGCTATTATGTAATTGAAGTCGTTTTTGCTGCTTCAGTCTATTATGTAAAAGCATCTGAAAATCCCAAATATCCTTATAGCTTGAGCTTGATAACCGATGAAACTGGGTTAATAACTTTGGCATTTTCACAAAAGTATAACAGTAACTTAAAAGTTGTTGCAAACTCAAGCTAAGATTGTCTAATTCATCATTTGTAACAGATAATCCGCGAACAGTGGGTATTTGACTCCAAAAAAACTTGATTAACAAAGCATAATTGAACGAAAAAAGGTGCAATACACGGCATTTCCTCAATATTTAGTGCTTTTGTGCTTCAAATGTTATAGCGTTTTCTTTCTTTGACATATAAACTCAGATGTTGTAAATTCGCATTACGATTTTCTATAATATGTAACTAGCAGAAAATCACCATTCTGAGGACTTTTTAGAGCTTATCGATTGAAATTTAAATTGATTGGTTAAAAGAGTCGCGGTTTTAACAACTTTTTTAGAGACTTCTAGCGGCGTTTACGTATTAATATACGTATCCCTTATGGATTTGATGCTGAACCTATCATTCAAATTATACAACTAACGAGATTAAACTCAATTTTAAAAATTCAAAAATGAAACAAGTTTTACTTCATTTGATTTCAAGTGTTTGCATGATAGCAATGACTGCTTATACAGTTGAGGCTCAATGCTTAACTGCACCGGTCATCGCATGTCCATCAACCTATTTGGGTTGTCCAAATGATAATTTGGATCCGTCAAATACAGGATTTGCAACTGCGACTCCTGGTGATGCATCTTGCCCTATGCCTACATTGACTTTTTCTGATGTAGTAATCACTGATACACCTTGTGAAAAGGTTATTCACAGAACATGGGAGGCATCATACCCTCCAGGTTCAGCAAGTATTAAATTACATTCGACATGTCAACAAACCTTATTGTTAGATGACCTCGGAGCACCAGTTATAAATAATTGTCCAGGGAATATAAGTATAGATCTAGCCAACAACTGCAGCGGTATAGCCACATGGCAAATTCCAACTGCGGTTGATGACTGCGGTTTAGCGTTTTTCACAACGACACATTTTAGTGGTTCATCATTTCCATTAGGAAACACAACTGTGACTTATACGGCACAAGATATGTGTGGCATGCAATCGACTTGTTCATTTAATGTGAATGTGTTTGGGTCATGTTGTACTGGACCATCTATTACATGTCCTAGTAACTTTATTTCTTGTCCTGGATCTAGTCTAGACCCTTCTGTTACTGGAATGGCAATAGCAACGGTTCCTGATCCTTCTTGTCCATCTGCCACAGTAACTTTCAATGATGTTACGATATCTAACAATGGTGCATGCGGAATGAGCATACAGAGAACGTGGACAGCGACTGACGGATCTTCGTCAGTATCTTGTGTACATACTGTATCCAATATGGATAACCAAATCCCAGTTATATCTAACTTTCCATCTGATATGACCCTTCAAGGAACAGGGGCAGGATGTAGTGTGGTAGCCACTTGGTCACAACCTGTAGCAACAGATAATTGTGGTGTGGCGTCTTTCACCTCTACTCATCAAAGTGGAAATGTATTCCCTCAAGGTTCTACCTTAGTTACATTTACTGCGCAGGATAATTGTGGAAATCAGACGACTGCTGCTTTCCAAGTGACAGTAACTTGTACTTCTCCTTGTTCTAATCCGACAATAACATGTCCTGGAACATATACTGCTTGCCCTTCATCTACTGTACCTTCTACTGCAATTGCAGGTATGGCTAGTGCATCGGCTAGTTCAGGTTGTACATCTGGAACACCGTCTATCACATTTAATGATGTTATAAATTCTTCTGGACCATGTGCAGGACAACAGCAAATATTAAGAACATTTACTGCCACAGATGCAGGAAATAGTAATCTGACTGCATCATGCTCTCAGACAATAAATCTAATAGATAATGTATCTCCATCCATCTTTAATGTGCCTTCTAATATAACTGTATCAGGAACAGGAGCTGGATGTCAAGTACCCGTGACTTGGAATGTACCTCAATCAACAGATAATTGTGGTGTAGCTTCATTCACATCGAATATACAGCCAGGAACCTTATTTACTTCTGGAAGTACAACTGTTATATATACATCAATGGATAATTGTGGAAACACAAATACAGCATCATTTACTGTTACTGTAAGTTGTAGTTCACCTTGTTCTAATCCAACAATTACTTGTCCTGGAACATATACTGCTTGTCCTTCTTCTACTATTCCTTCTACTTCAATAGCAGGAATGGCTAGTGCATCAGCAGGATCAGGATGTACATCTGGAACACCAAATATTACATTCAACGACATAGTTAATTCTTCTGGACCTTGCTTTGGACAACAACAGATATTTAGAACATTCACAGCTACAGATCCAGGTAATAGTAATATGAGTGCTTCATGTACTCAAACAATAAATCTAGTTGATAATGTATCACCATCTATCTTTAATGTGCCTTCTAACATATCTGTGTCAGGAACAGGCACTGGATGTCAAGTACCCGTGACATGGAACATACCTCAATCAACAGATAATTGTGGTGTGGCTTCATTCACTTCAAACATACAATCAGGAGCTTTATTTACTTCTGGATCTACAACAGTTATATACACATCTGTCGATAATTGTGGAAATACAAATACAGCATCATTTACTGTGACTGTTAACTGTAATGTACCAACGTGTACAACTCCTCCATCGATTAGCTGTCCTCCAAGTTATACAGCATGTCCTACACCAGGTCCTATTTCGCCAAGTGTTGCTGGATCAGCTACTGCGATTAGTGCAGGAGGTCCATGTGGAATACCTACAGTGGAGTTCTTTGATGTTGTTTCTAATTCTGGTTCATGCTCAGGATCAAGAGTCATTCAGAGAACATGGAGAGCAACAGATCCAGGATCAGGGTTGCAAAGCTCTTGTATACAATCTATCAACTTGATAGATAACTCACCACCATTCTTTACTACAAATTGTCCGTCAGCTATAGTGCTTACAGGCAATGGATCAAACTGTTCTGCGGCAGCTACATTTACAGCACCTACAGCAAGCGATAATTGCTCATCAGTAAATCTTACTGCTACATCAAATGGACAAGCAGTGGGAAGTGGTTCTGTCTTTAGTCAAGGAACACATCTTGTTACTTATACGGCAAGTGATGCTTGTGGTAACGCAGCAACTTGTGCATTCAATGTTACTGTCAACTGTCAAACTTGTGTTGATAATCCATTTATATCTTGTCCACAAGCAAGAAATGTATGTATCGGGTCATCCACATCACCTTCATTGTTGGGTGTTGCATCTGCTACTGCAGGGGCTTTCTGCCCTACTCCTAATGTAACATTTGCTGATATAGTCAGTAATTCAGGATCATGCGCAGGAGCTCAAATAATACAAAGAACTTGGACAGCTACTTATCCTAATCAAACTAATCTATCTGCATCTTGTATTCAGATGATTACATTGGCGGATTTGGAGCAACCACAGATAATTAATTGCCCTAGTAACATAACTGTTACGAGTACAAGCACACCTGTAACATGGGTAGTGCCGACTGCTACTGATAATTGTGGTGTAAGTCAAATTACAACAACTAATCAGCCTGGGTCTACTTTCCCTTCTGGAACTACAACTGTAACATATACAGCATTTGATAATTGTAATAACAGTGCTAGTTGCTCTTTCAACGTCACTGTAAATACACCTCAAGGCGGATTCTCTAGTTGCCCAGATAATATAGTTGTCCAGTGTAGTGGAAGTACAGGTGCTGTAGTTACTTGGCCTATACCTCAATACAACGGTGCATGTGGCCAATGTGATCAAGGCGCTTTCATTCCAGGATTTATCTACATGGGTACACTGAATGGTAGCCAATATTACTGTTCACTATCTCCAGAAACCTGGCCTACAGCTAAGTCTATAGCTCAAAGTCACGGTGGTTTCCTTGCAGATATTACAAGCCCAGAAGAAAATACTTTCTTAGCAAATCAGCTTACAATACAGTCAGCATGGATTGGATTGAATGACTATGATAATGAAGGAACATTCAGCTGGTGCAGTGGTGCTCCAGTGTCATACACTAACTGGTTTGCAGGTCAGCCAAATAACTTTAATGGTACACAAGACTATGTAGAGTTACTCTATGATGGTCAATGGAATGACCAATTCAATTCTTATAAGTTAGAATATATAATGGAGATCCCTTGTTCGTTTGTAAGTCAAACGGCTGGTCCAGCACCAGGAACAAGACAACCTCCTGGTATATATAACGTATCATATGTAGTACAAGACGCATGTGGTGGTTTTGCAACTTGTGATTTCACAGTAACTGTAGAGTCTTCATTGACGATTACATGTCCTGATGATATTGTCGTATCAGCTCCTAGCTCTGCAGGTGTTGCAGTAACTTGGGATGATCCAACTATCAATTCATGTTGCTCTAACTGTACAAATGCAGGTGGCCAAATTCCAGGCTTCTTATTTATGGGTAGCTTCAATGGCTCACATTACTATTGCTCATTGACAGGATTAGATTGGACATCAGCGCAGCAGAATGCTATTAACAATGGTGGTCATCTGGCTGTTATAAATAGTCAAGCAGAAAATGATTTTATTAAGAACATTATTCCGTTGTCTTCTGCTTGGATTGGATTGTCAGACTTAGCATCGGAAGGAAACTTCCAGTGGGTAAATGGAGATCCTCTAGTATACACTAATTGGTATCCTGGACAGCCAAATAATTTTAACAATGGCCAACACACAGTTGAGTTATTGAACACAGGAGAATGGAATGATCAATATCCTGATCTTAAATTAGAATATGTCATGGAAGTCTCCGGTTGTCTGTCTGTAACACAAACAGCTGGACCTACTTCTGGATCAGTATTAACACCAGGCACACATGTCGTTAGTTATACTGCTCAAGATGGATGTGGAAATGTTGAGACTTGTTCTTTCAATATTACAGTTGGCGGTCCTTCGACTGGTGGTGGTAACTTCTGTTCTTCAGGGGGTGTAAATTCACAGAATAGTCATATTAAAGCATTTGGATTTAATACGATTAGCAATACTTCTGGAAATAACGGCGGATATGCAGACTTTACAAGTCAATGCACCACTGTAGCAGCAGGAGTAAGTCATCCACTACAATTGACACCTGGATTTGGAGGGGCTTCACCACAGAAGGCTTTCTGGACAGTATGGATAGATTATAATCAAGACGGTGACTTCAATGACAACTTTGAGTTTGTTGCTTATGGTTGTGGAACTAAGACATTATCTGGTACTATTACAGTTCCTTATGGCGTATGGAATGGTACAACAAGATTAAGAGTAACAATGTCCTTAGGCGGCTATGTTACTGACCCTTGTGCTGTCTACCCATATGGTGAGACTGAAGATTATTGTGTTACAGTTACTGGGGCCGATTTTGCACCAGGTGACAAGGATGATCTGACATTGAGACAAGATCCTAGATCTTCAGCAGTGGAACTTACAGCGATACAAGGAAATGAAGGAATTACATTATTCCCTAATCCTGTAAATGAAACGCTTACAATAAACATCGAGAACAGTGCTGATATCACTGATCTAAGAATTATCAACTTAGCAGGACAGGTTGTATCTGTCATCAAACAAGTTGAAGACAGCATGACTTACAATGCTATAGACTTAGATAATGGTATTTACTTGCTTAGAGCTACTACAGCTACTGGAGATGTCATTACAGAAAAAATAATTGTTCAGCACTAGAGTTGAGTCAATTGATTGAAAAAAGGTCGCTTGGTGATATCAAGCGGCCTTTTTTATTGTTGTTAATAAGTAATTTTCTATGAAGAGGCATATTGGCCTATCTTTGGGGCTCAATATTATTCTAGTATGAAAATAACATATCATGGGCACGCTACTATTAGCGTAGACTTTCCTGGGATTTCCCTTTTAATTGATCCATTTATAACAGGTAATCCTATGGTAAAGAATAAAGATCTCTCTGGATTTAAACCTGACTATATCCTACTAACCCATGGCCACGCTGATCATGTTGCAGATGCTGAAGCTATTGCAAAATCCAGTGGCGCTAAGATCATATCCAATTATGAAATTGTATCCTGGTATGGAAAAAAAGAGATAGAAGGCCATCCGCTGAACCATGGAGGAAAAGTTGACTTAGGAACTGTAAACGTGAAATATGTAAATGCCATCCATTCCAGTGTTCTACCCGATGGGACTTATGGTGGCAATCCGGGAGGATTTGTGATTTGGAATAAGAAGAAATGCATCTACATATCAGGTGATACAGCATTGACTATGGATATGAAATTGATTCCTATGACAGGACCGAAACCAGACATTGCTGTATTATGCATCGGCGACAACTTTACTATGGGGTATCAAGATGCTTTGATCGCCTCAGACTTTATTGAATGTCCTAAGGTACTAGGCTGTCACTATGATACTTTTGGTTATATTGAAATCGATCGAGAAAAGGCAAAGACAACTTTCGCATCGAAATCTAAGGAACTTATTTTATTGGATATTGGAGAAGAAATAGAAGTATAAACTGTATGGCAAAAATTATATCCATTTCAAATCAAAAAGGAGGAGTAGGTAAGACAACCACAGCTATCAATCTGGCCTGTGCTGTAGCTATTCTGGAAAAAAAGGTTCTAGTAATAGATGCAGATCCTCAAGCTAATGCAACATCCGGTTTGGGAAAAGATCCAGACTCACTGGAGCATACTATATATGATTGCTTATTGAATGAGATAAAACCCAAAGATGCAATTGTAACCACAGAAATAGACAATTTGGATTTAATTGGTTCTTCTATTGACTTAGTTGGTGCCGAATTGGAACTCGTCAATCTGGAAAACAGGGAATTCATACTCAAATCAGTACTTGACCAAGTTAAAGATAACTATGACTATATATTCATCGATTGCCAACCTTCTCTTGGCATCATTACTATCAATGCGCTTTGTGCCGCTGATTCCGTTCTTATCCCAGTGCAGTGTGAGGTGTTTTCGCTTCAAGGATTGGGTAAATTAAAGAACACAATCAATCTGGTAAGTGAATCATTGAATCCAAATCTTGAGATTGAAGGCATCATCTTATCCATGTTTGATAAGCGTTTGCGATTAGCTAAGATGGTGGTCAAAGAAGTGCATGATTTATTATCAGATAAGATTTTTGACACTATCATACACAGAAACTCAAAGATTGGTGAGTCACCTAGTGTAGGCAAACCAGTTTTGCTCTATGACATATCCAGTAAAGGTTCTAAAAATTTCATCAATTTAGCCAACGAGTTTATTCAGAAGAACGAACCGGCATTAAGCGAATCTCAATCCTAAAATCATGGCTAAGAAAAAAGAACAAGTTGGACAAGGGCTAAGAGCCTTACTTACCAAAATAGACAAGACTGAAGATACAAAGTCTACACCTAAAGACACTAGTCAAAATGCTGTGGCAGGCAGTGTAGCCGAAATTAACATAGATCATATAGAACCGAATCCTTATCAACCGAGAAAAGAATTTAAAGAAGAAGAATTATTAGAACTGGTCCAATCCATTAAAGCACTTGGACTAATTCAACCTATAACCGTTAGACAAGTTGACAACAAATTATATCAAATTATATCGGGGGAACGTCGCTGGAGAGCTTCTAAGCTAGCTGGTCTTAGAAACGTACCTGCATATATTAGAAAAGCGAATGATCAAGGAATGCTCGAAATGGCATTAGTAGAGAATATCCAAAGGTCAGATTTAAATGCCTTGGAGGTATCTCTCTCATATCAGCGATTAATAGATGAGTGTAATCTTCAGCATGATGAGTTGGCCAAGAGAGTGGGAAAAAATCGTAGCACTGTCACTAACTATATCAGGCTACTAAAACTGCCACCTGATCTACAGGAAGGCCTGAAGAATGATAAGATTTCAATGGGGCATGCAAGAGCAATGTTAAGCTTAGATAATCCTACTGAACAACTTTATGTCTACAATCAAATACTTGATGAAAATCTATCAGTAAGGCATACAGAAAAATTAGTTAGATCACTTAAGGAATCTTCATCTTCGGATTCCAACTCAAAATCATCTTCTGCACAGAGTGGAAACAATCATCCTGAGGTAGTCAAAATAAAGGACAGACTATCTCATGTATTCGGCACTAAGGTAAACATAGTTAGGAATGCTTCAGGTAAGGGTCGCATCATTATCCCATTCACATCAGACAATCAATTCAACGATATTATTGATTCTATAGAAGATAGCCAATAACATTGCACAATTAATTACCGTTATATTTCCATGCGTTTTTCTCTCATCTGCAGTTTTGTGATTTTGGGTCTAACCGTATTTGGTCAAATACAGGAATCTGCTGAAGTAGTACAAGTTACCTCCTCACAGGATACTGCTGAGCACATACAAAAGACTCAGAAAGCATATAATGGTCCATTGAGTATGTTTGCTGGCAATCCTGGCAAAGCAGCACTTTACTCTCTTATGCTCCCAGGGGCAGGTCAACTTTACAATAAGAAATATCTGAAGGTCCCTTTAGTAGTTGGTATCGAAGGCGCAGTAGTTGGCATACTTATACGAAATAATAGACAGTATAAAAGATGGGATAGAGAATCTAATGACTTGCTAATGGGGATACCAAGTCCTAGTGGATTGAACCAAGCAGAGTTAGATAGTCTTCGAGAAAGGGCGAGAGATCAACGAGATATTACTTTGATCGCTACTGTGCTGGTACACCTTTTCCAAGTTGCAGATGCTTTTATTCATCGTCATCTAATTGAGTTTGATATCGATGATGATCTAGGCTTTGAATGGCACTCGCCTGAATCTGGAATAGGGCTTGGCCTTACAGTTACATTCTAAATCCTAGACAAGGTTCCTTCCTCATCCTGTATTTTGTAAGCATCAGGGTAAGCAATTCTCACTGTTTTAAAAAATCGTTCAATCGCTCTCAAAGTATCGTACTCACCAATCATATAAAGGTAGTTGCCGTCTTCATTCTTATACTCAATCAAGTTACTATGCAGTGTATACAAGCTATCTTCTTCGCTCAAGATTTCTTCTGACTCTTTGATGACGATTCTATAAATTATGCTAGACATGGATTCTTCTTCCTCTATCTCGGTCTCAATCGATTCGTCTGCATCAACTGAGGTGTTACCGATTGCTTCTGATTGACTTTGTTTGATTACTTCATCTAGATGTAACGAATCTGATTCTATAGCTGTACTATCAAGCGGAATTTGAATCTGCCCTCCAAACTGAATTTCTTCCAACAAGGCCTCTCCTTGCTCTAGCTGCTTTATATGGGCAAGCGTCTTTATCTCAGCTTTGACTGAAGCGATACCTAATACTTTGAGTTCTGTTCTTCTATTTTGTCTGTGCTCTCGGTCAGAACAATCTACACCATTTGTGCAATCATTTTTCAGTTCTGTCTCCCCATACCCTCTTGAAATCAATCTAGACCTCAGCACTTCATTATCAACTAAGAAATCCACTACCTTCTGCGCTCTCTCTCTGGACAATTCCATATTTCTTTCATTTCCCCCCCTTGAGTCCGTATGAGAGCCAATTTCAACAGTCAAATCAGGGTTATCACTCATCAATGTAGCTAAACTCTCAAGACCTTCCATATCTCTCTTATCGAGTTCTGAACTGCCAAACTCATATAAAATGTTATTGATTGGAATTGTCTTTCCCTCATAGATTCTATCTAATTCCACATTAGCTAAAAGGACCCCAGTATCATTTCCTCCTGTCAAGTTATCTGAAACTCCAGGTGTGACACTACCCACTCCTTCGAAGCAAAGTATACAGCCTTCTATATTGACAAAAGCCTCCATTCTCTTGGCTAAGAAACCATCCTTTCGAACAAGGATTGTATAGTGATTGCCTTTTATCAGTGCAACATTAAACTGTGGGTGCGGATGATCTTCCAGTACCATGACTGGTTCTTTTGTAGTATTATTATATACTTCTATTCTGGAATTTTTAATGGCATCTACAATTATCGAATCATGGTCCCGCTTCTCTGCAAGTGTAATTTCAAAAATGTATCCTGGCGATCTGTCCATTTTGAGTTGTAAGAATATCTTATTGGAATCACCTTGCTGTTCTACATCTACAAGTGTCTCCACAGCATCAAACATATCTTTGGTTGCGACAACCTTGTAATTAAATCTGGCAGGTACATCAATAACAAAGTGCCCATCTAAATCAGAAAAAGTGGTACCTAAAAGTTGCTCTTTATCATCAAACACATCAATCTGAGCTACATTCAAATAGCCTCTATTGCCAGACTCAAAAACATAACCGTCCAAAGTTAGATTTTGCCCATATACAGCGCAAATAAGTAAGTTTACGGTTACAAAAGCTAATATTTTAGACATATTTGCCATCTCTAAATCTCTAGTTAATAATTACTGCAATTTGCATTATTTATTACGAATCGTTAGTTAAAAAGCACCTAATAAAGATTTGAAAAATGAGAATAATTTTCATGGGTACCCCATATTTTGCTGTTCCTTCCTTAGACATTCTCTATACAGCGGGTTATGATATAGTGGCTGTCATCACTGCTTCAGATAAGATGGGTGGACGAGGAAGAAAAACTTTAATCGAATCTGCAGTCAAAAAATATGCTGTTTCTAAAGGCTTGAATATCCTTCAACCTAAGAATTTAAAGTCAGCCAAGTTTAATGAAACACTTCGCAATCTGAAGGCAGATCTTCAGATTGTTGTGGCATTTAGAATGCTACCTGAAGTGGTATGGAATATGCCTCCTCTGGGCACCTATAATCTTCATGGTTCTTTGTTACCCGCTTACAGAGGTGCAGCGCCTATTAATTGGGCTGTCATCAATGGGGAGACACAAACAGGTGTGACCACTTTCAAACTTAAACATGAAATCGATACTGGTGCTATATGCCTTCAGAAGCCCATTCCAATCTATGCATTTGATAATGCCGGAGCAGTCCATGACCGTATGATATGGGTAGGTGCTGATGCCGTTCTGGATACAGTAGTGAAAATTGAAGGGGGAGATATCACACTTCTTCCTCAGGATGATGCTAAGCAATCACATGCGCCAAAATTACATAAGGAAAATACTGAAATAGACTTCCAGCAATCTGCAAAGGAAATATATGATTTTATTCGAGGATTGTCTCCCTATCCTACTGCCTGGATGACTATAGACGGAAAATCTTCTAAGGTCTACGAAGCCAGTTATAGGTTATTAAAACATTCCTTATCAACAAATACAATAATGACAGATGGTAAATCTAAGCTGTCTGTAGCATGTAAGGATGGGCTTATTGACATTCACCAACTACAGCTTAGTGGAAAACGGCGCATGGGTACTAAAGAGCTGCTGAATGGTTACACAATAAGTGAAGCCGTTCCTTATCCGGATTTTATTTAAACCAGTCTTTTGAAAGTATATTTAAAGATCTTAGTCAGCGTAGATTGCGTATGCTGATACTTCCACTTTTGGGTTTGCTCCTCCTCTAGTTCTATTTTTTCTATCCCTGAGTATCTGCTATGAATTGCGGAATCTATCAATGAAATCGATATCACTGACAAGAAACTACATACTATTAGTGTCAGAAAAACGGCCTTTGGTCTGGTGATATTTTGTTTTACTGGCATAGGAGTAAATTGAGTATTTGTTAATGCTAACGTTAATTTTTCCATAAAAGTTACATAATCGAAATTTTTTTTCGCCAAGAACTATTCTGCCTCTACCTGACTGTAATTGTCTAGGTCTATGACCCTGTCTGAAAGCCTGGATATCATATCTAAATCATGTGAAATATACAAAAGTGTAATCCCTCTCTCCTTTACTTTATCTGTAAACAGTTCTATTATCTTAGAAGCTACATCTTGATCCAAACCAGCCAAAATTTCATCACAAATAATGAATTCGGGTTCCAAGAGCAAGGTCTTAGCAATAACCATTCTCTTTCTCTGACCACCAGAGAGCTCTCTTGGGTATCTGGAAAGATGCTTCTCTTCCAAGTTCATTTCAACTAGGATAGTATTGATATCATTCCTGGTAAGCGTTGGTTTCACAAGGATTATATCTTCGAATTGACTCATTAGTGTTCTATGAGGTGCAAGACTGCTGTATGCATCTTGAAAAATAATTTGACAGGCTGCTCGATAGGCTCGGAAACGCTGCTTATTAAGTTGTTGGATATCTTCTCCTTCCCATATAATAGATCCTCCATCGAATGATTCCAATAGCGATAAAATATGTGCCAGCGTAGATTTGCCGGAGCCTGAACTTCCGTGTATTCCTAGAATTTCTCCTCTATAAATTTTCAAAGAGAACTTATCAAAAATAAGTGTCGGTTTTTCTTTCTTATAGCTAAACCAATTGCTTGACTGATCATATGATTTTATTAGACCATTGATTTCTATTAATATTTGGTCTTTCTTGTTTTCAAGCGTGTTAGGATGAATAGCTTTTTTATTATAACGCCAATCATTAATATCTAAACTTGGGCTGATGACACCCTGAGAAATTTCATATACCCTGTGACACAGTCTATGTATAACAGATGGGTCATGAGATATAATTAAAAGAGCAATCTGCCTTGTCTGATGGATATTTTCTAATAGTCGAAGAATGTCCTCTTTGGTCTTTGAGTCTAGCGCACTTACTGGTTCATCTGCAATGATCAACCGAGGATTATTAGCCAAGGCTAAGGCAATCAGCGCTCTTTGGACCTGCCCTCCCGACAATTCATGAACATATCGCTTAATGTATCTTTTACCTGGCCTTAAATCCACACTTTCTAATAGTTCTATGACCTGCTTTTGAGTCCCCTGACTTTTGGGCCTCTTGTAAGAAATCTTTTCTCCAATTTGCTTTCCAATCGTTTGTATAGGATTGAGCAGAGTCTTGGATTGTTGAAATATCAGACCGATTTGTTCTTTTCGCACATGGATTAAGTCAGACTCATTAGACGAAGATAAATTAAGTCCATTGATAATAATCTGACCCTTTTGACTTGTATGATCTGTAGGAGAAAGTCCCAAAATACTTTTTGCCAGCATGGATTTTCCACTTCCAGAATCCCCAAATAAGCCTACGACTTCCCCAGAGGAAATTTGCATATCAATATCTCTCAATATTGAAATATCACCTTCTTTCTCTAGTATAGAGAGAGAAAAGCCTTTTACCTCTAATACCTCTGACATATAGTGCAAGATAATCTCCTCT
>CAZPUF010000057.1:0-15235 GCA_964589705.1 uncultured Saprospiraceae bacterium
GTATTATACTAGGACATTCAAGATAAGCAGACAAATTATTAAGTTTTGTGGAAAAAATAACAGTCATGCAAAAGTCAAAACAACATAACTCGAATCCTCCAATTGCTAAAAAGATACCGACAAAACTAGAGAAGCACGGTCATGTAAGAACTGACAATTATTATTGGATGAAATTATCGGATCAACAGAAGAATGCTGATGAACCGGATGATCAAACGCAAGATGTTATTGATTATTTGAATGCTGAGAATGCATATACTAAGGAGAAAACGGAACATCTCGAAGGATTAAAGGGAAAGCTATATTCAGAAATGGTTGGACGGATCAAGCAAACCGATATGTCTGTACCATATGTTATGAATGGCTTCAGATACCAAACCAGATTTGAAGAAGGTAAGGAGTATCCAATATATGAACGACAAGCAATTACTGGTAAAACTAAGACTGAACTATTGCTCAATGTAAATGAACTGGCAAAGGACTTTGATTATTACAATGTCAAAGGTATGGCCGTAAGTACTGATAATAGTATACTGGCTTATGGAGAAGATACCTTGTCAAGAAGGATATATACGATTCGTTTTAGAGATATCAAAACTGGTGATCTATTAGCTGACGTTATTGAGAACACAACAGGATCTCCAGTCTGGGCCAACGATAATAAAACGATATTCTATACCAGAAAAGATGCTACACTTAGAGCCTATAAAATATATAGACACATACTAGGGAGACCAACTTCAGAGGATGTTGAAGTATATCATGAGAAAGACGACACATTTAATTGTTATGTCTATAAGACCAAGTCTAAGAAATACATTGTCATTGGTTCTTTTGCTACGGTCTCATCGGAGTTTAGAATTCTAGATGCCAATGTCCCAAGTAAGGATTTTAAAGTATTCCAAGATAGAGAAAGAAAACATGAGTATAGTATCACACACTTCAAGGATAGATGGTATATCATTACAAACGAAAGTGGTGCAAAGAATTTCAAAGTAATGTCAACGCATGAAGACAAGACAGAAAAGAAATACTGGGAAGAGTTTATTGGTCATCGTGACAATGTGCTATTGTCAAGTATAGAAGTGTTCAACAATTACTTAGTAATTAATGAAAGGATAGAAGGTATTTCAAAAGTTAGAATAAGGAACTGGGTAGAAGATGTAGAAGGTCATTATATAGAATTTGGAGAAGAGGCATATATGGCATCGACCAGCCAAAATCCAGAATTGGATACCTCAATAGTACGAGTGTATTTTACTTCAATGACAACGCCAGGGACCACTTATGATTATGATATGGAATCAAGAGACCTGACACTGATGAAAAGACAAGAAGTTGTAGGTGATTTTAATTCTGAATATTATATATCAGAGCGGTTGAATGTAGCGGCTAGAGATGGATCACAGGTGCCTGTGAGTTTGGTATATAGGAAAGATGTAGATATGAATGGTGAAGCTCCGCTACTACTCTATGCTTATGGATCTTATGGCAGTAGTATGGATCCTTACTTTAGTTCTGTAAGATTATCTCTATTGGACAGAGGATTTGTATTTGCAATAGCTCATATTCGTGGGGGGCAAGAATTAGGAAGGCAGTGGTACGAGGATGGAAAGTTGTTATCTAAGAAGAATACGTTTCATGATTTCATTGATGTGGGTGAATCTCTCGTTAGTCGGAATTATACCAATAAACAGAAGCTTTATGCTATGGGTGGAAGTGCGGGTGGTTTGCTAATTGGAGCAGTTGTAAATATGCGACCTGATCTGTGGCATGGTGCCATTGCTGCAGTACCTTTTGTAGATGTAATAACTACTATGTTGGATGATAGTATACCATTGACCACTGGAGAATATGACGAATGGGGTAATCCAAATGAAAAAGAATATTACGATTATATCTTGTCCTACTCACCTTATGACCAGCTTAAGGAGCAAGCATACCCGCACATGCTAGTGACAACTGGATATCATGACAGTCAAGTGCAATATTGGGAACCAGCAAAGTGGGTGGCAAAGCTAAGAGATATGAAAACTGATGATAACTTGCTCCTATTACATACAGAAATGGAGGCTGGACATGGTGGTAAGTCAGGGAGATTTCAGCGCTATTATGAGATAGCATTGGAGTATGCTTTTTTGCTTGATCTTGCAGGCAAAGCCAACTAAAAAGTAGTGTCTATATTTCGATACAACTGGATTAACTTGACTTCTTCATGAGACCAGTCATAAAGATGCTTGTACTTTCTGCAATTGGTCTTAAGTAACTTATAAGTTGCGGATTCAGAAATTTTATCCAGTCCGGAGCTAAGCGCTTCTTTACTATAATCATCTATTTTAATACCGACAAAATGTGAGTTAAGGATATGATTATATTCAGGATAATTCATGTTTATTGAAGGAAGCTCTGCGTGGAGATAATCAAAAAATTTGTTCGCTAAGGAGAGCTCATAGTTCAAGCTACTTGCACTTAGTATATTCAACCCAAGGTCTGCCTTAGTCAAAATTTTGAATATTTGGTCTGGAGGAACCAGTCCGACAAACTCCACATTAGCCAGACCTTCAGCTTGCTTTCTTAACGCTTCACTATTGTCCCCTTCTCCTAAGATAATGAGTTTGTAATCGTTTCGTTCTCGCATGACCTCAATAGCAATCTCTAATCCCCTTCCCATATTGAGCACTCCAAGGTAAGCTATGATCTTTTCAAATTTTTTTGACTTCAGTTCTAGATTTGGTTTTGGTCCGATGTTTCTAATCACTTCATATTGCGTACCATACTTGGATGAGTAATGTTGGGCCAGAGATGTATTTACTGTATAGTTATATTTTATTCTGGGTAGAAAAAATCTGGCAATTGTTTTCCATATTCCTTTTTTTATTCTCTTATCAGATAGTTCAGGAACCTCATAGTAAATTTCATGAGCATCATGGATAATTATGTTAGTATTTGATTTCCCTCCTAAGTAGGCGCCTGGGATTGTGTCCAAATCTACTGCACAGATAATCGATTGGTGTTGCTTTCTAATTTTCAACCATAAGCGACAATTGTATTCAAGGTAGAACAAAGGACCTTTTTTGAAGAATGCGTTTATAATAATATGTGATATTCTGGATTGTTTTGATTTAGACCGATTGTGCGATCTCGAAATCCATGAAATACGATATCCCTCTTTGACCAAACTTTCAATAATCCGGATTAATCTTCGATCTGTTTCATGATACGAAGTGCTGCATATGACGATATTTCTTTTCCCCGTTGTCTTCATTTTATTCTTAGGGTACTTCCCTTTCTAGAAATCTCAGAATCTGCAAGCATACCTTGTAATATATTTATAATTGATTTTCTATGACCTACTTCATATCCTGCTAAGACATCTTCTAATTCAGTAGGGCCATTCTGAAGTGTCTGATATATTTTGTGTCTAATTTGATTGTTATCCATAGATTCAAATCTGCTATAGCAGTTGTCACAGGATTCGCAGGCAGTCTCAAGGAAGCCAAAGTATTTAGATATGATTACTTGTCTACAATCCTTAGTGGATAGATATTCAAGAATAGAATCGAGTGCATTCTGCATTCGCAGCTTTTTATTTTCGTATAAGCCGATATTTATAGGAAGCTGGGATGATCTATACCGATATTCCATGAAAGAGATGGTATGTCCTTCAAAGTTCGGATTGTATTCTACAATGTTTTTTTCGTGCAACCACAGAAGGGCTTTCTGAACAGATTTTACAGGTTCGTTCAACTTTTTTGATAATTGCTTTTCGTCTACTATGGTGCTAGCAAGAAATAGTCCTTCATAAGTCCTAAGAATCAATCTTATCAGGTGATTCATTTTGATAGATAAGTTAGGGTTGGAAAGGAGCTGTTTAATAGGTCCTTCAAATACCCTTAACCTAGATGGGTGTCTGATAGCATCGGATAAGTAAATTATTTCAGATTGATGTAGCAATTTCAAAGCATTTGCAACCTTATATTTCCCTTGTTTGTGTTTTGCACAAAATTCGTTGATATAGAATGGATAAAATTCAGTGTCACAAGAGCCAGTTGCCACATTCAAGTCCTGGCAAATTCGTTTGTAAGTATCTTTTAAGTATTCCAGTGGAGGAACAGTTTCTTCTAGTTGTCTTTTGAGTCTTGCAAGATCTCCATTATTGTATAAGATTGTAGCTGAAGCAGATTGCCCATCTCTTCCTCCCCTACCTGCTTCTTGGACATATGCTTCTAATGATTGTGGTGGGTTATAATGAATAACTTGTCTTACATCGGACTTGTCTATCCCCATCCCAAATGCCTTTGTAGCTACGATCAACTTAGTCTCATTTTTGTTCCAAGCTTCTATAACATTATCACGATCTTTCTTTTTCATCCCTCCATGGAATGCATTACAGGGGATATTGCCATTCTGGAAATATCTTTGAATTTCCATAGCACTTTTCCTAGTGTTGGAATAGATGATCTGACTGCCGGTCATCTTCTTCACAAGTCTGTATAACATCTCCTTTTTAGATTCTGAGTACAGGATGTTATACTTAAGATTTTGTCTAACTGGCGAAGTGACGAAGATAGCCGGATTCTCAAGTTTTAGGTTTGAGAGTATATCTTCTTTTACCAGATGAGTAGCCGTGGCAGTGAGCGCAATAATAGGTACTGCTGATTTCAATAGGGGTTTGATATCTGCTATTTGTCTGTACTCTGGACGGAAATCATGACCCCACTCTGATATGCAATGTGCTTCATCAACGGCAATGAGGGCTATTTTCATTTTTTCTAATCTTCCTAAAAAGAGTTTGCTTTTCAGTCTTTCCGGAGAAACAAAAAGGAATTTGATATTCTTATCATACACAGCATTGTCTAGGATGATGTCCTGTTGGGATTTTGTTTGTCCAGAATAAAGTCCTACAGCCTTAATGTTCTTCCTTTTTAAGCCTTCAATTTGATCTTTCATCAAAGCGATCAAGGGTGAAATGACTAAAGTCAACCCATCCATACAAAGACCAGGGATTTGATAGCAAAGTGATTTTCCTCCTCCTGTAGGCATAATTACAAGGCAATCCTTTTGATCTAAGACAGATTGTATGATTTTGTCTTGACCCATTCGGAATTCGTCAAAACCCCAAAATCTTTTTAAAATACCTAATGCCTTGTTAGTCAATGTGTTAAGTCTAAATTAGCCGTCTTGTGAGTTAAAGAAAATATGATTTGTGTAATTTAGAATCAACTGATAGGTTAAGAGACTGTTATATATGTCGCAATTGAAATGGAAAAGCAACAATTTCGATTAATAATATCGTCATATCTTGCCTACTTTTTAGGATACAATTAGATAATATAAGCAAATAAATATTTAAGCATGAAATTTACTTTTATAATAAGCCTCAGTTTGGCTTTATCTCTTGGGGTTTTTGCTCAAGAAGAAGGTTGGCATCATGGCCCGGCTGACAAGGATGGTTCAGTGGGTATTAATACTGAGTCAATGTATAAGCAGCTACAAGGAAGACAATCTAATACGATAGTTGTAGCCGTTATCGATTCTGGGATGGATATCGAACACGAAGACCTAAAAGATAATGTTTGGGTTAATCTAGATGAGATTCCTGATAACGGAAAAGATGATGATGGTAACGGATACATAGATGATGTATATGGATGGAACTTCATTGGAGGAGCAAATGGTAATGTAGGTCCTGATACTTATGAGGTTACAAGATTGTACGGCAAATACAAGTATAAGTATGATGGTGCTGTTAGGTCTCAGCTTTCAAAAAAAGAGAAAATAGAATATGATCTATATATCAAGTGCAAAGAGGAAGTAGAAAGTAAGCTAACAAGAGCCGAAAACGGCTATAATAGATATACTCAATCTAAAGCTAATGTTGACTCAGGATTAGATGCTATTGCAGCTGCACTGGATACAAATGAAGTTACTTTAGCTAACCTGCAGGCAATTACGCCAGAAGGTGAGGCAATGAATATTGGTAAAAATATCTTATTGGAGCAATTAGCAAATGGCCTCACTGTAGAAAGCATCCCTGCATTGAAAGAACAGATATTTCAAGAGTTAAATGGTGGTATAGAGTATTTTGAGGGTCAGTCTAAATATGCCTACAATGCAGATTTTAATACAAGAGAAATTGTTGGTGATAACTATGATGACCAGAATGAAAAGTACTACGGTAATAATGATGTAGAGGGTCCGGATGCATTACATGGAACTCATGTCGCAGGTATTATTGGCGCTGTTAGAAATAACGCCATCGGAATGGACGGTGTTGCTGACAATGTGAAATTGATGTCGATACGTACTGTTCCTGATGGTGATGAGAGAGATAAAGACGTAGCTAATGCGATTAGGTATGCAGTAGATAATGGTGCCAGTATCATCAATATGAGCTTTGGGAAAGGATTTTCTTGGTATGAAAAAGTTGTGGAAGATGCGCTAAAATATGCTGAGAAAAATGATGTTTTGATGGTGCATGCAGCAGGGAATAGTAACCAAAATAATGATACAACTGACAATTTCCCTAATGATACCTATAAAGGTAAAGGATTCCTTTTCTTCAAAGGAAAGACCAAATACTATAAAAATTGGGTTGAAGTTGGGGCATTGAATTACCAAAATGGGGAAGATCTTTCAGCGCCTTTTTCTAATTATGGAAAAGAAAATGTAGATCTATTTGCACCAGGGATGGCCATATATTCAACTACCCCAGATGACCAATACAGACCACTACAAGGTACAAGTATGGCCTCTCCAGTAGTGGCAGGTATCGCTGCGGTAATTAGATCATATTATCCTGGATTGACAGCAGTACAGGTTAAGCAGATACTAATGAGTTCTTCTACTAAGCTTAATCATATGGTTAAAGTGCCAGGTATGGAAGGTACGACTAAACCTTTCAGCCAATTGAGTGTATCGGGTGGTACGGTTAATGCTGAAAAAGCAATTATGATGGCTGCTCAAACACCTGGTAAGAAAAAGATTAAGAATACCATTAAGCCTAAAGCCTAGGTTATAATTATATAAAAGAGGAAGCTTATTCAACTTCCTCTTTTTTTTATTCGTTTATCCGAATTTTATTTCATAGATATATCAACATAGAATATATTACTGACCTTCAGCATCCTGCTCATCTCTAGGCCAGACATTATCACCTATCTCGACATCTGCTAATCGGCCAGAAGGGTCTATCTCAATTTTAAGAATATTCGCAGCTGGAAAATTTTCACTGATCATATACGTCGGATGTGTCCAAGGCCAGTCGCTTAGAGTCTTTCCGTCAAAAATGTCATCCTGTTTTTCTCCCCTCATCATTCTTAGTGGAATATTGTACCTCAATTCAGATCCATCTTTCAGACTAATAACAATGTCTAAAGGCATTGGTAAAGAACCCGTCTTGTTTAACTGAATGGAGGTTATACCATCAGCTTCGGTTATCTCGCCCACTCCATAATCAATGGTATGAGTAGTGTTTACCCAATACTCTTTAAACCAATCTAGCTCCAATGCTGATACCTTCTCTGCGACTCTAATGAAATCATTTAGATTGGGATGTTTGAATGCCCACTCATCATAATACCTTAGTAATGTTCTATCCAAGGAACTCTTCCCAATGATATACTCCAGTTGTTCGAGAAATACTTGTCCCTTGGTGTAAGCGCCTACACCATATGCTGTATTGGAAACAAAGTGGTCTGCATGGGTAGATAATGGTTCTTCAGAGCCTGATTTTGCAAATCTAGCATATCCTCTTACGGATCGATAATGTGGATTTTCTGATGCTTCACCCTCAACAATACCTGCCTTTCTCAGATGATTCATTACTGCAGCTGTTCCCCAAGAGGTAAATCCTTCGTCCATCCAAGCATATAGCGCTTCATTTGTACCAAGTACCATTTGATACCAGCTGTGCATCCATTCATGTACACTTACACCTACCAAACTTGGAAAGCTTCTTTCTCCAGTAATTAAAGTAGCCATTGGATATTCCATACCACCATCTCCTCCTTGAATAAATGCGTATACAGGATATGGATACTTGCCAAAGTGCTTGTTCATATACTGCTCAGCAACATCCATTGCTTCATGCAGCTTTAACCAATTGTCTTTAGTTTTTTCATTATCTTGATAGAAATAGTGAAGTGTAGTCCCGGCAGCGGTTGTCCTAGAAAAATGTGTATAATCTGGATCTGCACCCCACACAAAATCGTGTACATTTTCTGCCTTGAATCTCCAAGTCAATTGCTTTTTCTTAAAGAGGCCTTTTTTCTTAGTATTTTTATCAGAATAGCCATGGCCCATGTCTTCCATGTTTTCGAGTATTCCAGTTGCTCCTACAGTATAAGTCCTGTCTATTTTTATAGTGACATCGAAATCTCCCCAGATACCATAGAATTCTCTACCAACATATGGATTTGAATGCCATCCTTGATAATCGTATTCACAAAGTTTTGGATACCACTGAGACATCGAATAACTGATGCCTTCTTTACTATCTCTGCCGCTCCGCCTAATTTGTAGAGGGACTTGTGCCGTCCATTCCATTTCAAGTTCAGTCGTTTTCCCGGGATAGATTGGCTTGGCTAAAGTCACTTCCAAAATTGTCCCTTCTGTATGAAATTGGGTCTCCTTTCCATCTTGCTTGAGCATGGATACCTTTTGGTAGCCTATCTCATTAGGCTTAAGCAGTGAGATTCTATCACCTACCCTTCTATCTGGATCAGATATGGTCAAAGATCTAATATCCATCATACTGTTTGGTTGGAATGCATTGAAGTATAGATGATAGAAGACTCTGTGTAAGGTATCTGGTGAGTTATTCCAGTATTTGATTTTTTGCTTTCCTTCGTACGTATGGTTTTTGACATCCATGTCAATCTCCATTTTGTACTCAGCTCTTTGCTGCCACCTATCGGACTGACCAATCAAGACCATAGTCAGAAGGCAAAAAAGCCCTGTAAGAATTTGTTTGCTCATAAATATATATTTCTCAATTATTTACCAAGTGTTTAGACATGTGTTTGTCTAATTGACTGTCTTCATTTGGTTTCGTGATAGGGTCCAGAAGTTTTTGAAATGTTGTCCATTTGTATCTATACTTCAATATCAACAAAAATAGGATTGCCATTACATAAAAAGCAATAGTCATTAGGTATGGATTTAGATTATGAGTCACAAGAAGACTATCTGTCGTAATAGCTGCCCCATCGTAACCAACGAATACCGCGCCGGTAAAATTAGTTGCAGCATGAGTGCCTAGGGCCAATTCTAACCCATCATCCATAATTGTGATTATGCCTAATAGTAATCCAGCGCTCATATAATAGGTCATCATGATACCCGTCCCAAAGTTTTCTATTTCTGGGTTGCTGCCATGTACAAGCGCAAAAAGTAATGAAGTTACAACCAATGGTATCCATTTGTAGCTTCTAATTCCGTATGAATTAGGTTCATTGTTTTTAACATAACTCACGCCGAGCTTACAAAACCCTAAGAATATCAAGACTAAGGCCAGCTTCGACACAACACCTAGTATGGTAGCCAGATTTACATTGTCTACCGAAGCAACCAAGTTACTTCTCCACCCACTACTCAAATTGGCAATACCTATGGTGAGAATCAGTGACAGTGTAACCAGAATGACATTTCGCCATCTCGCTGTTCCTATACCTTGCATCAGATATCCCCTGAAGAATAACTCTTCAAAACTTGTCTGGATTGGCAATACAAAAATGCAAATCAGTACTAGTGGTATAAATGTCGCTGGATTATAATTCCAGGAGAATTGATCAGGTGTTAAAATATAGCTGAATATCTCGACTGACAATGAAAGCGCTAGCCAGATAAAAAAGGCGAAAAATACTCTTTGATATCTAATCCTGGTTGAAGAAGTACTTAGTGATTTAAATTCTCTGCGGTGGAAAGGCGAAAAAACAAAGTAGAAAACAGTAATCGCAGCTACAAAGAATACTAGCATCAAGGTCAAGCCCAAATTGGTATTGATCCCAAATTGCTCAAAATTTTGCATGAAAGTACTCAAGTCTGGACTACCCAATTCTGCGTTTTGGTCTTGTAACTTAAGTCTTGCAAGTTCTAGTGGTATCCCCCCAACGTTATACCCTATAAACACTAATAGTGTAACAACAAGATACCTCCACCAGTCATTTTCACCTTTAAAAGCCTGCTTAAAGTACATTCAAATCAGTTTGAAGCACATATATACTATAAAACATATTAAAAATAGAGGTGGAAGACAAAATTGAATGATGCTTATTTGAAAGTATAGAGGCTTCTATAATCTAAAAATTACTCATCTTTGTGCAAAATATTCTCATGAAGCGTAAGGACTTGTTTTTGGCTCTGACTTGCATAATCATTGGTTTTGCTTATAGATTGATTCCAGGTCATCCATCTAATATTACACCTGTTGCAGCAATGGCATTGATAGGTGGCATGTATATATCTAGAAGAACTTTGGCTTTCGTTGCACCCATCCTAGCACTTTACTTGGGTGATTTGGTGTTGAATAATACTATACTAAGATCCTTCTTTCCAGATCACAGCGGACTAGTTTTATGGAGTGACTATATGGCTTTCAATATCTTAGCGATGATAGCAACGGTTATCATAGGAATTGTTTTAAGTAAATCTAATGCTCTCAGTAAGATCTTGGGAGGAGGTATAACTTCATCTGTAGCTTTCTTTGTAATTACAAATATGGGTGCTTGGCTTACGACTATTATTTATCCCAAAACATTAACGGGGTTATTGGCCTGTTTTACAGCTGGGATTCCATTCTTTCAAAATACACTGTTAAGTAACTTTCTATTTATCACATTATTTGTAACTACAATTGAAATAGTAAGGAAGTATGTCACAAAAGGAGACTTAGCCAGTGTGTGATTAAGATTTTTCTTCAGGGTATTCTATTCTGACGTGATAAATACTTCGGAGCAGGGACCTAAATACGTTTTTACATTCTTCTAATTCCATAAATGAAAGTGAGGACTCAGTCAGTTGGCCTAGTTTAACCTTATGGTCAGTGATGCCATCTATCAACTTATCAATGTCTTCACCAGTAGGGTTTTTTAGACTCTTAGAAGCAGCTTCTATTGAGTCAGCAAGCATCAGTATTGTCTGTTCTTTGCTTGTTGGTTTCGGTCCTGGATATATAAATAATGATTCATCAAACTCCCTCTCAGGCTCATCATTTTTCTGTTTTCTATAAAAATATTCTACACGAGTAGTACCGTGATGTGTCATGATAAAATCTATCAAGAGCTTAGGTAATCTTGCCTTCTTAGCTCTCTCTATTCCATCAGTAACATGGCCTATAATAATCTCAGCACTTTCAAAATTAGTTAGTGATTCATGGTAATTTTTGCCTTGGGAGTTCTCTATGAAGTATTCTGGCTTATTGAGTTTACCAATGTCATGATAGAGTGCCGCAGTTTTAACCAGTAGGCCATTACATCCAATCTTATCAGCAGCAGCTTCACTGAGATGCGCCACTTGCAATGAGTGTTGCAAGGTGCCTGGAGCCTTTAATGATAATTCTTTCAAAAGAGGTTTGTTCATGTCACATAGCTCAGCTAATGTTATGCTGGAAGTAAACCCAAAAATCTTTTCTGCAATGGGAATGAATGGATAAGCCAGCAATAGCAGTAGACAATTGAGTGCCAACCATCCAAATACTGGATATTCATTTGACACTAGTGATCCACTATTGATCAAAGCCAATCCAAGATACCCAATCATATACGTACCCATAATGACAAGTATCCACATAAAGAACTTATTCCAATATCGAGTCTCTGAGATTATAAGCACAGTTACAATACCTGCTAGAATCTGTAAGAATGTGAATTCATATCCTAATTCGCTTAAGAAGCTACAGATTAAGACAACTACTATGTGAATAAATAGAGCTAGTCGTCCTCCATAAAAATTGAATACAATAATAGGGACTAAGCAAAATGGAATCAGATAAGGACTAATAGAAGGATTTTTGTTGACCAAAAAGACCAAAAAACTAAATAGGACTGGCCATATTACCAGAAATAGTACGCCTGAAATACTCGAAGTAATCTGAGGGAAATACTTCATCGAGTAGAACAATAGCGCTCCTATTATTAGCGCTGTCAATAAGAAATAACCTATAAAGTAAATAATCCTAGATGATATTGGACTAGCGTTAGCTTCTTTCTGAGCAAGATATGATTCAATAATTTGATAGGTCTTTTCATCAATTTTCTGATTCTGACCTACTATAATATCTCCAGGATTATAATTGACCTGGATTTTGCGTAGAGGATTAAGTGAATCTCCTTCTATACCCAGACTAATATTCTTCTTAAAACTTGACTCAGCGATGAGGTCAGAATGGGTCCAAACACCATTCATAGAATGCGTTAGATTCCCTTCGTTGTGAGCTGGAAAAAACAAACTGATTAGTGTAACTGCTAGGATAGTTACAAGCAGTTTTGGCAAATCTGCCATCTTAAAACTTGTCTGACCTGATTGGTCCTTCATCTTGTATAAATAGTTGAAATCTCACCAAAGGTAAGAATAAACTTAGGTATTGAAATAAACTATAATATGTACCTTTTTTGCCTAAGCTAATTTATTTGGGATTCCATTTCACTTCATCTATGCCATCTTGCTTAGATATATATCGACCTAGTACAAAGAAGAAATCTGATAACCTGTTGAGAATGATTACAATAGGTTCTGGTATCTCCTTATGATTATGAAGTGTGACTGCTCTCCTTTCTGCTCTTCTGCATATAGTCCTGCAAACATGTGTCAGACTAATCCGTTCATTGCCTCCTGGCATAATAAAAGACTTTAAAGGAACCAGTTGAGCTGTCATCTTGTCCATTTCTGACTCTAAGTCAGAGACTAAGTTTTCGTCAAGTTGAGGTAAGTATTTGTCTGCTGTATTGTCAGATGCAAGATGGCTTCCAATGTCAAAAAGTACTGATTGGATACGTTTTAGTAAAGAGGTGTCTAGGTCCTCACATTTAGAAATCAGAAGTCCTATAAAGGAATTGAGTTCGTCTACTGTCCCATAGGCTTCAATCTGTACATCAGCTTTACTGACTACTAATCCACCGAATAGTGAGGTTTGTCCTTTGTCTCCTTTTTTAGTATAGATTTTCAAGACCTACAAGTTTGATACAAACTTAATGTTTATTGTAGTGATGGTTTGGGTCGGATGCTTTGCTAATACTATGGTTTCTACTATCAGATTCTAAGATGCCATCTCTCAATCGAATAATTCTATGGGCATGTTCAGCGATATCAGGTTCATGTGTAACCAAGATTATCGTATTACCATTATCATGTATTCGTTCGAGTATAGCCATGATTTCTATCGAAGTTTTAGTATCAAGATTTCCTGTCGGCTCATCAGCCAGAATTATAGCAGGATCATTGACAAGAGCTCTGGCTATGGCCACTCTTTGACGTTGCCCACCTGATAATTCATTTGGTTTGTGATCTATTCTGTCTCCTAAACCCACTTTTATAAGCACTTCCTCAGCTTTTTCTAACCGCTTCCTTTTACTTTGGCCTGAGTAGACCAAAGGCAGCGCTACATTTTCCAGTGCTGAAAGTCTAGGGAGTAGATTAAAGGTCTGAAATACAAATCCGATTTGTTTATTACGGATCGTAGCCAACTCACTATCATTCAACTCACTAACCAAGATATTTTTGAGTAAATAGTCTCCAGATGTTGGTGTATCCAAAAGCCCAAGTAGATTCATCAATGTGGATTTGCCAGAACCTGACGGGCCCATCAATGCGACATACTCATTCTGAGCTATATCGATGTCTACACCATTAAGGGCATGCACCTTCTCGGTACCCATGACATAGGTTTTTTTAATGTGACGGGTAGAAATAATTGATTCTGTCATGATTCTTTGTTTATAACCTTTGGCACTGAGAAGTAGTTGGCTTTCTTCTTCCTAGCGTTTTGCAGCGCTTCGCTTTGTGTCAGCTCATTCTGACTAATATCTGACCTTAGCTGATGTTTGCTGTCCTCATTGGGATTAACCAATGGCTCTACGCCTTCAGTATTTACATCTTGCAATTTATCTATCATAGCGACTAACTCGGCCAAATCTTTAGACAGCTCCTGTTTTTGATCAGCAGTCAATTTAATCAAAGCCAGTGCTTCTAATTTTGAAAGTGTATTATTGTCTAAGGCCACTGTTTGGAAATTTAACTATGTAAATATGCATCATTCTGATTATATCATTCTCAAATATAGATGTGTTCCACTCTATCTCCGTCTAATTGCCTAATTTCGCCAACCAACAGATGAGCGACGTAAAACATATAGCAATTGCAGGAAATATTGGTGCAGGAAAGACCACACTTTGTGAGATGTTAGGCAAACATTTTGGCTGGGAGGTGCACTTTGAAGATACTAATGATAATCCCTACCTAAGCGACTTTTATGATGATATGCAGCGGTGGTCCTTTAATCTGCAAATCTATTTTTTGAATAGTCGGTATATGCAGATTATTGATATTCAAAAAGGTGACAAGACGGTTATTCAGGACAGGACGATATATGAAGATGCATTCATATTTGCTCCAAACTTGCATGAGATGGGATTGATGTCTAAGCGGGATTATGAAAACTACGCCACCTTGTTCAGAACGATGACATCACAAATCAATCCTCCTGACTTATTGATTTACTTAAAAGCAAGCATACCCACACTAGTAGGTCACATACATAACCGTGGACGAGAATATGAAGGATCTATTAGCCTGGATTATTTGAAGAGGCTGAATCAAAAGTATAATGACTGGATAGATTCATATAAGGAAGGGAAGTTACTCATCATAGATGCAGACAAGACGGATTTCTTTCATAATCCAGAGGACTTTGGTCAAATCGTCCAACAAATTAACAGTCAGCTATTTGGACTTTTCTAAATGTCGTACATCCAATTAAAAGAATTCTTAGACTCAAAGGCAGTGACTTTAGTTGCTGTATCTAAGACTAAACCCATTTCTAGGATTCAGGAGCTCTATGATAAAGGCCAACGTGACTTTGGAGAGAATCGTGTCCAGGAACTAGTAGATAAGTATCAGGCGTTGCCAGATGACATAGGGTGGCATATGATAGGCACCATGCAAAAAAACAAGGTGAAATATATTGCCCCTTTTGTGTCTATGATACATTCTGTTGATAGCCTAGACCTAGCTAAGACTG
>CAZPUF010000058.1:0-15169 GCA_964589705.1 uncultured Saprospiraceae bacterium
ATTGTGAATATTTTTCCTATTAAATTATTTGTTTATTATTCTTGAATTTATTGAGGTTAATTGTAAACAATTCTGTTTTACAACTGTAGATATTCATTGGTCTATTCAGGTTTGAATATAGAACTACGTAAATACCCTTACGTGCTACATAGCATACTTATTTTGATATGTCTGTTAGACTACTTATGCAACACTTAGTCTTTCACTTTTAAGAATTTTGTACAAATAAAAAAGGCGTCAGGAAAACCCTGACGCCTATGTATTGCTGTAGATAATAAAACTAGATAATCAATCTCTAATTTCTTTTTATTTTATTAGTCTAGTATTTGGATAAGTATTGAACCAAGCAAACCAAAATGTGTTATGGGACGGATGACGATATAATGTCTTGTTATCTGGTCCAACTAATTTGTCATGTGATACTTGCCATTCATTACCATCTACATCTATGAGCTTATTCTTCTTGAAAGATTTGAATTCAATGCCATCTCTTTCAAATACTCTAGCTGCACCAGATTTGTCGGCTAATACTATATATGGCACTTTATTGATATTACCTTGATGCCATTGTTTCTTTTTTAAATATTTTATTGATATAGCTTGAGGATCTTCTCTGTGACCTTCTGTACGTATTATGAGTACCTCATCTTTATTTTTTAATTTATTATTGGATAGAGGTACAGGAAACATCAGATCATCATTATTAAAATAATTCTGGTAAGCTACGCCTTCACCATAATCTCTATTGTGCCCTGTGTCGAGAGATAAGACTTTAGTGTCTGGGTGGATTTTTTTCCATTCACCCCAAGTTGTTGTTACTATGGGTCTAACTTCTAGTTCTATATCGCTATCATACAAAGGACCTAAGACTGGTTTTCCTTCAATCGTATTCCAAAGACTTTGTGTTGCATTATCATACATCAATTTGTTGGATTTGTAAAGGAATCCACTGGTTCCTAAGTCATGTTGGACCCCATTATGTTCTGTATTATATGCAATCACAGTCCCACATAACGTACAGTATACTCCACATATAATCTCATCACCAAATTCATCTACAAACATTTCGTGCCAAGCTAAAATTCTCTTAGGATATGCTTTTGCAACGCCATTGATAAAGGCGCCAAATACAACATCTGTATCTGCCAAGTAATCAGCTTGTCCTGGATCTATTAAGTCAGGATGGCGCAGTGGAGGTATGCCATCTTGTAATACACCGCCCCAAACAACTTCTTCTAATCGGATATTGGCTTCATTCTCTCTTCCTTCAAAGTAATTGAAGAACCTGGGGTCAATATGCTTATACACTTCTGCTTTGAAATTATAATAGTACGGTTCAATGTCAGGTTTCAATTCCCATATCCATTGCATCCATTCAAAGAAAGATGCATGCGACTGATCGGTCTTTCTATTAAGTAGGTTATTGATGTTACTTAACTGAGTTCTGTCATTACTGAATCTCATTATTTCCACCAATGGTGCTATCATTCCTTCTTCCCAATTCTTATCAAGTAAGGATAAGGCATCTACTTCGTCACTGTTGTCATTGTTATATACCAATATAAAAAGCAAGTCTAAAACTTCTTTATCTGAGAGCTCACTACTTGTAACTTGTAAGTCTGGTACGTTATTATTTGCCTGGCAAGATAAAGTCAGAAGAGTAATTAAGATCGGAATTATTATTGATTTAATCATAACTCTAAGTCTAGTTAATTGTATTTGGATTAAATGACTTCTATGTGAATATAGAACACAGTATTAAACATGAAGTTTATTAAGTGAGAATCATTATTTGGTTAATGTTTTGTTACAAAAGAAAAGTGCTTAGTCAATTTGTTGACCAAGCACTTTTCAATAACACTAACCTATATTCCTGTAGAGACCTATAAATTTAATTGACAAATAATTTTTTAGTAACGACAGCATCAGAAGTAGAAAATTGGATAAAATAGAGTCCTGAATCTTCTATACTTATTTGTGTAGCAGTGGTTGGTAAATTATTAATTAGTTTACCTTGGTTGTCAAATAGTCTAACCGATTCTAATTGTTGTGCTAGTCCCTCATTGTAGGAGATAGTAACTTCACCATTAGAAGGATTAGGGAATACCCTAATTTGATCTATTAGAATATTATCGTCTGTAGATGTCTCACAAGCAGCTGTTTTATTTATTGTAATAAATAAGTTGTCACCTGAATGGATGAAGCACTCTGATGCCGTAGTATTTTTTCGATCTTCACCAATTCTTGCATTTAGCTCTCCATCATAACTCATACCATATATCCGTTGTTCTGCAAATCCAGTGTCTTCAAAGTTGTATATTGAATCAAGGATAATTTCCTGTAAAACTTCAAATTCATCAGTCAATAGGAATGCATAGTTTTCTCCAACTGGGTCCATGATGTTGTTTTGCAGAAAGACCTCATCTGCTATGCCGTCACCAGCACATACATCCACACTGGTTATCCAGGCATGAGTAGCGGTAAGACTTTCTCTGCATTGGAAAACCTCTTCGCAATCAAGTTTTTCTATAGTGAGGAAAAGATTATCACCTGAGTGTATGAAGCAGCCTGTTGCTGTTGTCTCTCTTCGGTTAAGTCCCAGTTCAGGATTTAGAGTACCATCAAAGTGAATACCATATACTCTAAGTATATCTGTTCCTGTACCTTCAAAATCATAAGTTCCTTCTAAGGTAACATCAATTACAATCTCATTTTCGTCTGTAATCAGGTAAGCATAATTCACTCCTGGCTCTATAAAGAGATTGTTTCTTAATTCGACAATATCAGCTTCTCCATCAGTCGCACATATTTCGGTACTCGTTGCCCAATTTGTTGTAGCTGTCAGACTTTCTTCACAGACAAAGCTAGATCCACAGTCCATTTTAATTATCGTCAAGAATAAGTCATCTCCTGAATGAATAAAGCAGCCTGATGCTGTTGTTTGCCTTCTGTCAGCGCCAATTACTGGATTAAGGGTACCGTCGAAGTGTACACCATATACTCTTAAGTCGTTTGGTCCACTGCCTTCAAAATCATAAAACATTTCAAACGATACATCTATTACAACCTCATTTTCATCAGTGATGAGGTAAGCATAGTTATCTCCAGGTTCTATGAAAAGATTATTTCTTAGCTCTACTAGATCTTCTTCGCCGTCGCTTGCACAAAGCTCAGTACTTGTCGCCCAGTTGGTCGTGGCAGTGAGACTTTCTTCACATACAAAATTTGAAATACAACCAGTCTTTGAAATTGTCAGAAATAAGTTATCTCCAGAATGTGTAAAGCATCCCGTTGCTGTTGTTTGTCTTCTGTTAGCGCCGATTGCAGGATTAAGATCGCCGTCATAGTGAATGCCATATACTCTTTGCTCTTCTAATCCTGATCCTTCAAAGTCCATAAAGCCTTCAAAACTTATTTCTTGGAGAATTTCATTTACATCAGTGATCAGGTATGCATAGTTTTCTCCTGGCTCTATAAAGAGATTGTTTCTAAGTTCTATGATGTCAGCCTCGCCGTCAGTTGGACATATTTCTCTTGAAGTTTCCCAGTTAGTTGTAGCCGTTAAACTTTCTTCACAATCAAAAGGAGGAGGTGCACAAGCATTTTTTGTAATTGTCAAAAAGGTATCTCCTGAATGCGCAAAGCATCTGCTAGCTGTTGTCGATCTTCTATTTTGGCCAATGGCAGGAATTAAATCGCCATCGAAATGAATGCCATATACACGTAATTCATTTGTGCCTGAAGACTCAAAATCAAATGTGCCTTGGAATACTACCTCCATTAATATGTCATTCGTATCTGTAATGAGATAAGCATAGTGTTCGCCAGGTTCCTCAAATAGGTTATTTCTTAGTTCAACTATATCAGCAACCCCGTCACCTGGACAGATATCTGCCACGGTGGCCCAGTTGGTAGTGGCAGTTATGTTTTCTAAACATTCGAAGTCAGGAATGCAAGCACCTTTGGATACAGATACAAATCCTGTAGAATGCACCTCACAGTCACTAGCTCTAGTATTGAATCTAGATTGTCCTATTTGCGGCGTTAACGTTCCAGAATAATGTACACCAAAGACTCTTTGCTCTTCCAGACCAGATCCTTCAAAATTAAATCTGTCTGTAAATAATACTTGTTGCACAATTTCATTGACATCAGTTATGATATAAGCATAATTAACACCGACTAACTCATTAAGTGAATTTGTAAAGATGACTTCATCTCTGTTGCCATCAGTTGGGCAAATATTAATAGACGTTTGATTTGTGCCTGTACTTACATTACTGTTCTGGCAATCAAATGGGGGTATGCACGCATCTTTAGTAATGGTTAAGAAAGATCCTGAGGAATGTGTAAAGCATCCTGTTGCAGTTGTTTGTAACCTATTTGCGCCAATCACTGGAGATAAATTACCATCAAAGTGCATACCATACACTCTTTGCGTTTCAAGTCCAGATCCTTCAAAATTAAAATTATTAGTAGTTACTATTCGTTGCAGTCTCTCATTGGCATCAGTCAGGAGATAAACATAGTTTTCACCAGGTTGTATGTTCAATGAGTTGGAAAGCGTAATTACATCGTTACTCCCATCTTCAGGACATATACTTAATGAAGATGAGCCATTAGAAGATGTAGTACTCGCCAGACATTGGAATGGTGGTGGGCAAGCATCTTTAGTTATTGTTACAAAGCTACCTGCGTTAGAATGTTGGAAACATTCTGAGGCTGTAGTTGCAGTTCTATTCTGGCCTATTGCAGGTATAAGTGTACCGTTAAAGTGCAAGCCATATATTCTTTGTGTTGCATCCGAACTACCTTCAAAATTGAATGAAGTAGATGAAATGACTTGTTGTAAAACTTCATTTTGATCAGTCAATAAGTAGACATAGTTTACGCCAAGTGGTGCATTCAAACTATTAGACAATGAGACAATATCAGCCTCCCCATCACTAGGACATATGGATATGTTGTTACCTAGGTTTGATGCAACAGTACTGTTTAGACATTGAAATACAGGGATACAACCATCCTTAATTATTTCCAGAAAATTTCCAGAAGAATGGGTAAAACATTCTGTGGCAGTAGTGGCTGTTCTTGTTTGACCCACTGCAGGTATAAGTACACCGTCATAGTGCATGCCATATACTCTCTGAGTATTATCAGAGGTACCTTCAAAATCAAATGAATTCGCAAAGATCAATTCTTGTAAAATGTCGTTGGCATCAGTAAGCAAGTATACATAATTGGTGCCAGCTGGTTCATTTAGATTATTGTTGAAACTGATAAGATCAGATGTTCCATCATTAGGGCAAACTGATAAGGTCGTGTTTCCATTACTATCGGTAACCGAATTTGCTAAACACTCAAATACTGGAGGACAGGCATCTTTTATTACACTCAAAAATGTACCCGTACTATGTGTGAAGCATCCTGTAGCAGACGTTGCAAATCTGGATTGACCAAATACTGGAATTAAATCTCCGTCAAAGTGTATGCCGTATACTCTTTGTGTCTCAGCACTTGATCCCTCAAAGTTATAAGTTGAGCCAACTGAAATATCTTGAACAATTTCGTTGGAGTCGGTAATGAGATAAGCATAGTTAATGCCTGGTGTTGCATTCAGACTATTATTAAGAGTGATAATGTCATTCAAGCCATCAGAGGGACAGATATTGATCTGCGTATTGACCCCTGAAGAAACGGTACTACTTTCACAAGCAAAAGGAGGTGGACATTGGTCCTTAATAATAGAAAGGAAAGTCAAACTATCAGAATGCATAAAGCATTGTGTAGCAGTAGTCTCATTTCTGTGTAATCCAATTTGCGGTATTAACGTACCAGAATAGTGAATACCATATACTCTTTGATCCTCTAGGGTTGTGCCTTCAAAATTTATAATTGTATCTACAACGATTTGTTGCGCTATCTGGAATGTATCTGTAACGATGTACGCATAGTTCATAGTCATAAGACTAGTGTCTACACTATTTTTGATACGGATGCTATCTGAAAGTCCATCTATTGGACAGATGTTAACGACTTGGGTGGAATCTTCTATGAAGGTTGTACTTTCCAAACATTGGAAACAAGCGTCTTTGATAACTCGTACAAATCTGTTACTGCTGGAATGCTCAAAACAATCCGAAGCGGTAGTCTCTAATCTGTTATCGCCAATTTCTGGTATTAATACGCCATTATAATGCATACCATATACCCTGTACTCATCTTCTCCAGATCCTTCGAAATTGTAAGAATCTTCAAATACAACTTCTATGAGGTCTTCATTTTCATCTGTAATTAGGTAAGCGTACTCGTCTCCTGCATCTAGATCCAAACTATTTTCAAATAAGATTACATCATCTATATTGTCAGATGGACAGATGTTTACTGTATTGAGTCCATTCGCATTGTCTACAAAACTACTTTGACATACGAAGCAAGCATTTTTATTGACAATTATAAAGTCACTGTTGTCAGAGTGCTCAAAACAACCTGATGCCGTGGTTTGTGTTCTTGGACTTCCTATATTGATATCTAGATTTCCATCATAATGCAGACCGTATACTCTTTGAGTCTCACTAGTACTGCCCTCGAAATCGAACTCGTCCTCTAATATGACTTCTTGTAGTATCTGATTGTTATCTGTAATAAGGTAAGCATATTCATCTCCTGCATCTATGCCTAGTGAATTCTCAAATTCCACTACATCATCGCTGCCATCACTTGGACATATATCTATAATATTAGAACCATTAGCATTGTCTACACTACTTTCTTCACAAGAAGGTCCAGAAACTATTTCAGGACCAAATTCTCCTGAGGCCCAAAATTGATTGAAGGCTACACAGAAAAAGAGGATGAAATCAAAATCATCAATAGATACACTAGAAGGTACATCCACGATAAGTTCACCACTAAAATGGCCTATGTCAGAAAGATTGACAATCTCTACGGCTCCATTAAGTGTCAGACCTTCTCCTAAAAGAATTCTTACATCAGGTCCTGGAGGTGTGTCAAAATCTTGTGATAATCTCAATTGTAGATCTCCATTGGCAAACTCTTCCAGATAGGCATCACCAGTTATAGAATATAATTCTGGCTGAAGGTCAGATAATCTATGCACTACAACTTGACCACTAAGGTCACAGGCTAATAGAAGAAGTGTTCCAAATAAAATGGTGTAAATAAGTCTCATTTATGATGTCTTTTGTTGATATAGCTATTCATTTATCAGTATGCAGAAAACGTATAAAGGTTGTTTGGCGCTTATTACTTTGAAGCGGCAATGTCATTTAAAGGACAGACTGCCGACATATATGTTTTAAATCAATATTGGAAAAGAAGGTTCAGTCTTTAAAGGTAAACATATGTGTTAAAACCTTAATATAAAAGCCAGATTGATAAGACTTTATACAAAAATACGGGTATTTTGAGGTAGAAATAAGGTGTTTTTTACTAGACTATTTGACTATCTTGACCTGCTAAATATAATAACCTAAAATAATTCCATAATGCTATCAAAATCTATACAAGAGGCTCTAAATCAACAAGTTAAGATTGAAGCACAAAGCTCTCAAATATACCTCGCCATGGCTAGTTGGGCTGAAATACAGCCTGGAATCGATAATATCACCTCATTTTTCTACAAGCATAGCGACGAAGAACGCATGCACATGCTTAAGCTCATCCATTTTATCAATGAAAGAGGTGGTTTTGCTGTTATTCCTGCATTGGAAATGCCCAATAAGACCTATCCATCTATCCATCATGCCTTTAGGGATCTGCTGAAGCATGAGATCTATGTCTCTGAGAGCATTAATAAGTTAGTAGACATATCCTTACAAGAGAAGGACTATGCGACACATAACTTCTTGCAATGGTACGTAGCCGAGCAAATTGAAGAGGAAGCACTCGCCCGAACACTTAATGACAAGTTAGAGATGATAGGTGATGATAAAGGTGGCTTGTATTTGTTTGATAGAGATATCCTTAATGTAGTAGTTCTTGGAGGGGGAGAGTAGCAGCTTTTAAGCCTCTTTACAGTACTTTCTGGCAAATCCATATATGTCTGTCTAAGGATTGTTGACGTCTCATTGAGTCCACTTGAGTCTCATTTGCCCTAATTAAGTCTAAGTTTGGTGCAGTTGATACGCTGTCAGCTTCTTTGCTGACTAGGTTTGATCTGTAAAGTAGACCTATGTCAATAAGACTGACTAAATACCTGATTTTAACTATATCGGCTCTTTTTGTATGGCTTTTTATCAGAGAGATAGATTGGGGCATACTCTACGAACAGCTTGATACAATCGGCTCAAGCCTATTTTTAGTACTCATACTATCGGCTCTGGCATATGCTTGTGCATCAACTGGCTGGATTTTGTGTTTTGGTAATTGGAGCAGACTTAACAAGTTTAATCTTTATTTCTTGGCCCGACAGGTCGGAGAGAGTTTTGGAACACTGAATCCTATCGGGGCAGTAGGTGGCGATGCCTTGAAGTACTTTTTGATAAGAGATCAAGATTCAAAACCAAATAAAATTATACCCTCCATTCTCTGCGCAAGGGTAGTCATGTGGATTGCCTATGTATTTCTAGTGATAGCTGTCTTAGTGATTTCAGGAGGAATCGTCAATCAGCATGCCACTCCATTCTTGTCTTGGGTCGGGATTATTACTCTACTTGGAATTGCTTGTGTGTTGCTTGTTAGGTCGATATATAGTCTTGATTGGTTATATAACATTCTAACAAAAATAACGAGCAAATTAAATAGCAAATATTTGAGACTTGCTCAGCGCAAAGTATTGAGTACTAATTATAACCTTACTAAGATTACTACCCATGGTAAAAGATATATTTATTTAGCACTGCTGTTCTTTGTGATACATTACTTGTTAGGTGCTTTAGAATTCTATTACATTTTATTACTACTTCATGAGCCTATCTCTTTTGTGGATGCAGTGATTGCAGAGATAGGGACTTCATTTGTAAGAAGTGTAGTGCTGTTTATTCCTGGCCAAGTTGGCGTGGAAGAGTTTAGCAATAAATTCTTCTTAGAGCTTGCAGGCGTGGGCAATGATAAGGTGTGGATAACCGTAAGTATTATACGTCGTATAAGACAACTATGTTGGATGGCTATTTCGGCTATAGCTTATTGGTTTTATTTTCAAAGAAATGTTCTTATCGAATCTAATCCAAAATTATCGTAATTATGGAAGTCTTATTTGTGACTTATAAATACCCTCCTGCTATCGGCGGCATGCAAAAGCAGAGTTTTGAATTGATTAAGGGATTTGAAAAAATGCATAAGGTACACAAGTTAGTCTATGATCATAATGGAAGTTTGATTTTGTTTTTTATGAGTTTACTTATACGTATACCTTATGTCTTATTGAAAAACCCTTCCGTTGCTGTTATCCATTTTAATGATGGTGTTTGTGCTATGATATGTAGTTGGATTCGATTGTTTACAAAGAGAAAGCTCTGTGTTACTTATCATGGATTGGATTTGGTTTTTCCTAATAAGCTATATCAATTTGTAATCAAGTATTGGATGATTTATTTTGATATAATTATAGCTGTAAGTGATTACACTAAAGAAGTCTGTCTGAAAAAAGGCTTCCATTCTTCCAAGGTATTTGCAGTATATAATGGCGTATCAGAAAGAGAAACGATCGAACTGAATAAGGTTCCAGAATACTACAAACGACTAATTGAGCAAATTCAATTATCGGGTAAAACGCTGATTACCTCGATAGGCAGGCCTGTGAAAAGAAAGGGATTTGTTTGGTTTGTCAGACAGGTACTGCCCAAACTTGACAATCATGTATTTCTTTTAGTAGGTCCATGTCCAGAGTATGGATTTTTTCTGCGGATGCTCATAAAGTTACTACCTAAAAAAATGTCCAGTCAAATTGTAATAGGGTGGGGATTGAGTACTGAGCATGCTCATTTGTCAGAGTTGGAAAAGGATGTTACTATTCAAAATAAATTTAAGTGGTTAAATCATGTTGATCATAATACCAAAAATTACTTGCTCGAAAATTCTGATTTATTTGTGATGCCTAATGTTAGAATAGAAGGAGATATGGAAGGCTTTGGATTGGTTGCATTGGAAGCTAATGTGCAAGGTGTACCAGTAGTAGCCTCTCGGTTAGAGGGCATTACCTCTGCTATAATTAATCAAAGTAACGGTATTCTATTACCTGCTAATAATCCTGAGAAATGGATTGATGTGCTTAATAATTTTAGTATGGAAGTGTCTGAATGTCTTTGTCCAGGTGAAAAATTGAGTCAGTATGTAATTCAAAATTACTCTTGGAGAAAAATGGTAGAAAGATATAAGGAGATATTTCAACTTAGTATAAATAAACCAATAGTCAATACACACTTAGCTAATCATTAGAATTGAAAACCACTTAAGATGAGAAAAAAATTAAAAATTGCTTTCTGCTCAGATATGCTTGTACGTGATTTTGACGGATGTCAGCGAACAATCTTTCAGATTCTTGACAGGAAGCCAGAGGAATTAGATATTATATATATCACTGGTGAAGGTCATTCACTGGGGCAATCAGATAACGTAATTGACATACCTCCGATAAGAGTACCGTTCAATAACTCTTACAAAATGGTGCTTCCGCATTTTAGACAGAAAAGAATAGAGCAACAATTAGATGCATTTAGACCAGATGTTATACACATAGCCAATCCTTCTGCATTAGGACAACTTCTTCAAAGGTATGCTCTAAAACGCGGCTTACCTATTTCAACAATTTATCACACACATTATCCAACCTATGTCTCTTATTATTTAAAGCATATTCCATTTTTAGTAGATGGAGTCAAAACAATAATAACAAGGCATCTTTGTAAATTCTATAACAACTGTAATATTGTCATGGTGCCAACGTCACAGATCAAATCAGAACTCATTGGATATGGTATTGATTCAGATAGACTAGTTGTGTGGGAAAGGGGAATAGATAAATCGGTCTTTTGTCATGAGATGCAAGTAGGTGATGTTCGGGTAGCTGAGTCTATTTCAGATTCGGAATATAACATCCTCTTTGCGAGCAGATTGGTTTGGGAAAAGAATGTAGAAATGTTGGTTAGTTTGTATGAAGAAGCATCAAACAAAGATTTGCCATATAATTTCATTATAGCAGGCGATGGTATGGCAAGGTCAGCAATGGAGGAGAAGATGCCTGATGCGACTTTCCTTGGTATGGTAGGTCATAATAAGCTGACAAGTTTGTACCGACAATGTGATTTGTTTGTTTTTCCATCAATAAGTGAGACGTATGGAAATGTACTGATAGAGGCTATGGCTTGTGGTTTGCCATGTGTGGTTGCTAGTGGTGGCGGTCCACTTGGATATGTCCGTGATGAGTATAATGGACTATTGGTTAACCCACACAAAGTCAACGACTACTTGAAGGCTATGTCGAGAGTTTTAAATGATAATGAACTTAAGCAATCTTTGATAAAGAATGGGATAGACTTTTCTTCCAATCTAAATTGGGATGTTTTGGTTGATAGATTCTTTAACATGTTAATGCAATTAGCTTCCGAAGAGCTTGGGTTGCGGCAAGTTGCTTAGGTGTGGAGAAATTAGTTGATTATTAGAGCTATTCTTTTTTTATTCAATATTACTTCGCTTGTATGTCTGTTGGTACTTAAATGAGCTCAAAGTTGTTATTTGCTGCACATTAATACCCCAATCTTTTGGTTAGAAAAGGAATTGTGGAGATATTAAGCTGCTTAAAACGCAACTTAATAATGAGACAAGTTTCCTTATGTGTATTGGCCCTTCTTTGTGGCCTACAATTGCAAGGCCAGGACATAGATTTTGAGCAGTTCAAAGCCATGAAATTCAGAAATATTGGTCCGGCTGGAATGAGTGGTCGTATCACGGCGATAGATGTCAACCTCAGGGATAAAGATCATATCTATGTAGGATCAGCATCTGGAGGTGTATGGGAATCTAAGAATGGCGGGATTACATGGAAGCCTATATTCGACGATCAACCAACATTGGCGATTGGTGCTTTGGAAATCAATCAAGCAAACCCTTCAGAAATCTGGGTAGGCACAGGTGAAGGTAATCCTAGAAACTCGCATAACAGTGGGGCAGGGGTTTTCAAATCTCTTGATGGTGGTAAGACCTGGACATCGATGGGCTTGGAAGAGACCAAACTCATACATCGGGTTGTGGTCAACAGTGCCAACTCCCAATCTGTACTTGTGGGCGCAATGGGTTCAGCATGGGGCCCTTCAAAACACAGAGGAGTCTACAGAACCAAGGATGGCGGGAAGACATGGAAGCAAACCTTATACGTTGGTGATAATGTGGGTGTAGCTGATTTGGTCGCTGACCCTTCTAATCCAAACAAAATTATTGCTGCTATGTGGGAGTTTGGACGTACACCTTGGGGTTTCAATTCAGGAGGTGAAGGTTCAGGTTTGTACATCACTTATGATGGAGGCGATAATTGGAAAAAGCTCACTGACAAAGAAGGTTTGCCAAAGGGTAATCTAGGACGTATGGGTATCGCTTTTGCCGCATCTAGCCCTAATATTGTCTATGCTTTAGTAGAAGCTAAAAAGAATGGTTTGTACAAAAGTGTAGATGGAGGAGAAAAGTGGTCATTGGTTTCGACCAAGAATATTGGTAATAGACCCTTCTACTATTGTGAGATCTATGTAGATCCAAATAACGAAAACAGAATCTACAACTTATGGTCATATGTATCTAAGTCAGAAGATGGGGGAAAGACTTTTAAAACCATTGCAGACTATGGGAATAATATCCACCCTGATCACCATGCGTTTTGGATAGACCCTGATGATTCAAATTACTTGATAGACGGTAATGATGGTGGACTCAATATTTCCAGAGATGGTTCCAAAACTTGGAGATTCGTAGAAAATCTTCCAGTTGGACAATTTTATCATGTAGCGATAGACAATGATTTTCCATATAACGTATATGGAGGTATGCAGGACAACGGTTCATGGGTAGGCCCAAGCTTTGTGTTGCGATCTGGTGGTATCGTCAATTATGATTGGCAGGAATTGTATTTCGGTGATGGTTTTGATGTGGCACCACGGCGAGATAATAATCGATACGGATATGCAATGTCACAAGAAGGGAACGTTGGTATGTGGGACAAGGTAACTGGACGTACAGAATTTGTAAGACCTCAACATCCAGATGGAGAGACACTGAGGTTTAGTTGGAATGCCGCACTTGCGCTTGACCCATTTGATGACGACGGTGTTTACTTTGGTAGCCAGCATGTGCACTATAGCCCTGATGGTGGCCATAGCTGGGATATCATCTCACCTGACCTAACAACTAACGATACCATTAAGCAAGATCAGTCCAAGAGTGGTGGATTGACATTAGATATAACTGGGGCAGAAAATCATACAACCATACTTTGTATTACTCCTGATCCTAATAATGAGGGTGTCATATATGTAGGTACAGATGATGGCAATATTCAAGTGACCAGAAATGGGGGAGATTCTTGGACGAAATTAAATAGCAGATTACCAGGACTGCCTTCTAATGCGTGGGTGCCTCAGATAGTAGCCTCACCTGTCAATGATGGAGAAGTATTTGTCGTTGTCAATAATTATAGACAGAATGACTGGGGTGCTTGGTTATATCATTCTTCGGATAGTGGTAAGACATGGAGGCGAATAGTGGATGATAACGATGTCGATGGTTTTGTGTGCTCAGTAGTTCAAGATCATGAGGAGGAGAATCTTGTTTTTCTTGGTACGGATGTAGGCTTGTACGTTAGTTTTGACAAAGGAGGAAAGTGGCAGAAGTGGTCAGAGGGATTGCCGTCTGTACAAATACGTGATATGCAGATTCATCAAGGGATGGATGATTTGGTCTTAGGGACATTTGGACGATCATTCTGGGTGTTGGATGATATTACACCACTAAGAGCCTTGGCTCAAAATAAGAACATACTAAAAGAAGACTTCAAGGTATTTGATCCACAAACTGCTTACCTCACTTCTTCCAGGTCATACCAAGGAGTAAGATTTATAGCACAAGGAGATTTTCAAGGAGATAATAAGAGCACGGCTGCTCAGTTTGTTGTTTGGAATAAGCCTGGCGACAAAGAGAAACCAACCGCTAATCCAATCAAAGAAAAAGTAGATAAGAAAAAGAAGCGCAAAAAAGGTAAAGCAGCAAAAGACGCGTTGTCTAAAAAAGATGACTCAAAAGTAGAGAAAGAAAAAAAAGGAGACAAAAAGAAGAAGAAGGACGAGTGCCAAATTATGGTGATAGATCAGGGTGGCGATACTATAAGAACATTTAAGCGTAAGCTTAAAGACGGTATCAATAAAATTGGTTGGAGGCCAGATGCTAAGGGTATCAACTTGCCTAGAAGAGATGAGCCGAGGGAAAAGCGAGAGCCAGGAGGTATGCCTATAATACCAGGCGACTATAAGGTGGTATTCGCTTATGGAGAACATAAGGATAGCACCACACTTACAGTAGATTATGATCCAAGAGTAGAACGTGGATTATTTGATAATCAAGCTAAGTATAATGCAATGAAGTCTCACAATGATAAAATGGAGAAAGTGACTGAGGCATTCAATAATTTGAAGGAGGCTAAGAAGTCGGCAGACTTGTATGGAAAGCTAATCGCGATTCAAGAGGATACGATTCAGAAAGAATACAAAAAGATGACCAAGAGTGTGGTTGGACAATTAGATTCATTAATGAATTTGTACAGCTTACCACCTTCTGAGAAGACAGAATATAGAGATGATTCTGCCACCTTACTCAATAAAGTGTTTACTGCAAGAAGATATTTCCGTGCTTCTACTGGAGCGCCGACACCTAATGGACAGAATGCTATTAATAATGCAGAGAGACAGTCAAGTGAAGTGCTTACAGGTATTAACGAGTTTTTTAGTAGCGATTGGAAAGAGTATGTAGAGAAAATAAAGGCCTTGCCAATGGAAGATTTGTTTAAAGATTACGAGGAGATAAAGATTGAGTGATAGCGGAAATTTTAATGGTTCCATAATTCAACAACTAGAGCACTTTTGTGAGCTGTGAATTTACTTATCAAGTTTAATTCGTTCTCAACTAGCTGTTATGCTATTGATGAATCAATATTGAATATTCTATCTATTTG
>CAZPUF010000059.1:0-14962 GCA_964589705.1 uncultured Saprospiraceae bacterium
CCGTAATAGAGTGCATCTGAAATTAAAGCATGGCCTATCGAAACTTCAGTCAGATTTGGAACATTGGCAGCATAGTATTGAAGATTTTCCAAATTAAGATCGTGACCAGCATTTATGCCAATTCCTAAAGCAGTTGCTCTTTTAGCTGCTTCAGCGTGGTGATAAACTGCTTGTTCCTTGTTATTAACGTATTGCTTGGCGAACTTGCCGGTATAGAATTCTACTCTATCCGTACCTGTTTTAGCTGCAAATTCTACTGCATTGATATCAGCCTCTAAAAACAATGAGACTCTAATACCATAAGATTTGAATTCCTTTATGACCTTTATTAAAAAGTCGGCATACGTCAGCGTATCCCATCCTTCACTTGAAGTCAACACGCCAGGAGGATCTGGAACAAGTGTTACTTGATGAGGAACTACATTACAAACTATTTCTATAAACTTAGGACTAGGATAGCCCTCAATGTTAAATTCTGTAGTGACTACCTCTTTTAGTGGCATTAAATCATCATACCGAATGTGTCGCTCATCAGGTCGAGGATGCACCGTTATTCCATCAGCTCCATATGTCTCACAATCCTTGGCAAACTGTATAATATTGGGAAGATTCTCTCCTCTACTATTCCTTATCAGTGCCACCTTATTTATATTAACACTTAGTCTAGTCTTGGCCATTTCTATATTCTTTAGATGTCATTACTTGTTGTAAGTTTGCCACCTATCAAAAGTATTGATTTACATTAAGGATACATCAAATCTTAACCAAATTGGCAGAAGGGCTAAATAAAAGAATACAAACCGCAATTATAATTGGCATTCCAATTTTGGGAATGTTATTCTTCAATGACTGGACCAGGTTAACTTTTCTATGTTTACTTATATTTTTTACAAATTTGGAATATATCTCTTTACATAAAAAAGAGCGATTGAGTGGTCTATTGGTTATCGTGAATTTGATAATTACAGCACTATTTACATATGCAGTCTACCATTTCCAGTGGACATTGCCAGTTCTCGTATTTGCCATTATAATTTCTTTTTTTTTAATCTTCTTTCTATTCTACTCACGTAATTATGGGCAGTCAAATAGCTTTATATCTGTTCACTTTTTCACAACGATTCCCATTTGGACTCTATTAAGTTTTTTTCCCGGGTCTGATTTTAAATATCTGCTTTGGGGTACTATACTGTTGGTTTGGATTAGTGATATATCTGCTTACTTTGTGGGCAAGAGTATCGGTAAAAGGAAACTCATGCCCTCGGTATCTCCTGGGAAAACCAAAGAGGGATTTCTTGGAGCAGGTATGTGTACCCTATTGTTCAGCTATATCTTATATACTGCTTTTGGGCACTTTAGCTTTAGCCAATGGACAGGTCTTGGTTGCCTTGTTTGGTTATTCGGCTCTCTAGGTGATTTGGTAGAATCCAAAATGAAGCGGATAATTGGGATAAAAGATTCTGGTACTATACTGCCTGGGCACGGTGGTTTTCTTGATAGATTTGATGGTTTTATTTTTTGCTTACCATCTGTAACTTTATTTATTTACTTGACATCAAATACATGAGATTTCATAAAGAAGGATATCCTACACTTCTCTGGACTTTGTTAATCATCTTCGTCTTTTCAACGATATCTTTCAAATTTATACCAACGCCTTTTTCATGGATTATTTATATCCTATTAGTTGTGCTCTTAATTATTGTACTCCAATTTTTTAGAAGCCCTAACAGAAGGTTAAATCCTGATGATCATAACAAAGTCTACACACCTGCTGATGGTAAAGTTGTTGTTATTGAAAAAACTTTTGAAAAAGAATATTTGAAATCTGAGTGCTGGCAAGTATCTGTTTTTATGTCACCTCTCAATGTGCACATTAACAGAAATCCTATATCTGGAACTGTAGAGTATTTGAAATATCACTCAGGCAAATATCTTGTAGCTTGGCATCCAAAGTCTTCTGAAGAAAACGAACGATTTACTACCTGTTATAAGACAAAACATGGTTCTGTGCTCATTAGACAGATAGCTGGTGCGCTGGCCAGAAGAATAGTCAACAACTTAACAGAGCAACAATCAGTGACACAAAGTCAAGAAATGGGCTTTATCAAATTTGGTTCTCGAGTAGACATTTTCTTGCCCCTAGACGCCAACATAGAAGTGTCGATGAATCAAATGGTTAAGAGTCCAATAGATGTTATAGCCACCTTCTCTTAATGGTCAATTAAGATATGGCTTCAATAATTCTTCTATCGCTTCTATCCATAATGGGTTATCATTAAGGCTTTCTACAAGGTCTAAGCTTTCGCCACCCATCTCAAGAAATTCTTCATGGTATTCATCGCCAATCTCTATAGTTGTTTCCAGACAATCTGCTACGAATGAAGGTGAAAATACAAGAAGGTTTTTATATCCTTCTTTACTAAGCGACTCTAGAACATCTGGTGTAAATGGTTCTGTCCAGGGGTCTTTACCTAACCTGGACTGGAATGCTATGGAATATTTCTCTTTGGGTAAATTAAGCAGTTCGGCAATTTTATATGCTGTATCATAACATTGTGCAGAATAGCACATCTTATTACTTTCACTAAGTGTCTGACAACAATCATCTGATTGTAAACAGTGATTCTGTGTATCAGCTTTTATCAATTGACGTTGAGGGATTCCGTGAAAAGAAAACAAGAAATGATCATACTTTTCCATTTCATACTTCATCGCATTTTCAGCGAAAACTTTTATCATTTTAGGATGGTCATGGTATGAACTAATACTCACGACTTCAGGTATGGTATTCCAACCTGAGACAACTCTCATTGCTTCTTCTAAGGCCGATCCAGTGCTTGCCGAAGCGTATTGCGGAAATAATGGAAATAAGACAATCCGATCTACATTAGCCTTTTTAAGATTAGACGCCGCAGATTCAATACTGGGATTCTGATACCTCATTCCCAATTCTACGATGATATCTTCTCCTAATCTCTCTTGCAATTGGTCTTTTACTTTATAACCGTAGTATTTGAGTGGTGAGCCATTTTCTGTCCAGAGCTCTTTATATAACTTTCCAGAAGACCGGGCTCTAAAGGGGGCTATTATCCCTCTGACCAGTACATTTCGAAGTACGGGATTAATATCCAATACTCTTTCATCTAATAGAAATTGCTTGAGATACCGACGTACAGATCCTGTAGAAGGATCATCTGGGGTACCTAGATTTATAAGTAAAACGCCTGTTTTTATCATATTTTCTTAGCTGTCAATAGAAACGGGATTATCAGTATATAGTTTGGCCAATATTATAAAATAATGGTTACTTCATTTGGCGCTAATAATTGATATATCTCATTTACCTATCTTGGGCAACTAAAGAGAAATGTATGAAGGCAAGGAGAATACTTGTTACGAATGATGATGGTATTACTTCCCCAGGTATTAAATCACTACTTGAGGTGGCCTCAGAATATGGTGATCCAATAGTTGTGGCACCTGATTCTCCTCAATCAGGCCAAGGGCACGCCATCACAATAAATAAGCCAATTCGCCTCAAAGAATCAAATATTTTTCCAGGAGTCAAAGCCTTTGAATGCTCTGGAACACCCGCAGACTGTGTAAAACTAGCTAAGAATGTCCTACTTAAAGATGAAAAGATAGATCTCTGTGTATCTGGTATAAATCATGGATCCAATGCCTCTATTAATATCATCTATTCTGGGACTATGTCTGCTGCTATGGAGGCCAGTCTTGAAGGCATTAAGTCTATCGGATTCTCATTAACGAGTTATTCTTATAAAGCCTCAATGGAAGGCAGTAAGCATTATGCACGACTGATTATCAAGTCAATGCTCGAGTCAGAAATACTTGATTGTAACTTATTGAATGTTAACATCCCCGATCTACCCTTGGAAGAAATAAAAGGGATGAAAATTTGCCGGCAAGGTAAAGGAAGCTGGGTGGAAGATTTTCTCGAAAACAAAGATCCGAGAGATCAACCTTATTATTGGTTAGCTGGAGAGTTTAAAACAGAATTGCAAGAAGACACAGATTTGTGGGCTTTGAAAAATGGTTATGTCTCTGTGGTCCCTGCCCAACATGATTTGACCAACTATAAAGTTTTGGATGCTATTAAATACATGGAAAATCAAACGCTATGAGACCTAAGAGAAATGACAACTTCATGATTGGTTTTATGATTGGCGCTACAGTACCTGTGCTCGCCTATTGGGCAATTGGTATCATATTTCAAGGATTAACTGACTCAGGTATTATGGACGAAGTGACGAGTAGTACATTTGACAAACGGATAAAAACGCTGAGCCTGCTTGCAGTTTGTACTAATCTCATCCCTGCACAATTATCAAACAATTGGAGATATACCAATGTATTGAGAGGCACCATCTTCGCTACATTTATCTATGCGGCAGTTTGGATTGCCTATTTTTATTTTGGTGTAAGATTCTAGCGAAGAGGTGAAATATTACATAATTGCTGGAGAAGCTTCCGGAGATCTTTATGGAAGTCTTCTTATGACTGAATTAAAAAAGGGTGACCCGCAAGCAGTTTTTAAATTCTGGGGAGGACCTAAGATGAGAACTGTCTCGTCAGGGCAACTTAAATCTATTAAGGAAACATCCTTTATGGGCTTTTATGAGGTAGCCAAAAATGCCTTGAAAATTAAAGGTTTTTTTGATTTTGCCAAGTACAGCATTCAAGAATTCCAACCTGATATGATTATCCTTATAGATTATCCAGGATTTAATCTTAGGATGACTACTTGGGCCAAAGATAAAGGATATAACATCACCTATTATATCTCACCTCAATTGTGGGCTTGGAAAAAGAATAGACACAAAATCCTAAAAGAAAAGGTGGATCTCTTCTATGTCATACTGCCTTTTGAAAGAGACTTTTACAGAAATCTGGATACACCATGTGAATTTGTTGGTCACCCTCTATTAGAGGTTATTGATAAGCCAAATACTCACCTATCCGAAACCGTCAACAATATAGGCTTATTCCCAGGTAGCAGAAAGCAGGAAATAAAAAATCATCTGAGCATCATGCTACAATTTGCGATGGATAAGCCAGAGTACAAATTTATAATCGCTGGAGTAAGTCATATACCTAAATCCTTCTATCTGGATCAACTTAATCAGTATGCTGCACATATTGACATACGTTATGATGCCTCCTATGAAGTGATGAAAGAGATTGACTTTGCTATAACAAGTAGTGGAACAGCCACACTGGAATTGGCGCTATTTAATGTACCACAGATAGTGGTCTATAAAACGCATCAAATTTCATTTATGATAGGTAAAAGGATCGTAAGTACCGATTATATATCGCTAGTCAATCTAATAGCACAGAAGGAAGTCGTCCCAGAGTTGTTACAAGATGCTTTCAATGAGTTGGCTTTGGACAAATACTTTTCAGCATTGACTCCTATGGATAAAAGAGAAGAAATAATAGAACATTACTCTAAAATCAGAGGTGAACTTGGGTCAAAACCAAGTTCACATCTTGTAGCCAAAGGCATTTTACAATATTTAAATATTGCTACTTCTTAGTACTCTTCTTCGCCGTTGCTTTCTTTGCCTTTTTAGGTTTCTTAGGTGCTTTTAACTTGACCCCTTCGTCAGTAAGTATATCTTTGATGACTTCAAGAGTAAATTTTTCTTTTGCCTCTTCGGATGTATACCTTTCGCCATCTTCCTTCTTTCCAATTTTGAACGACTTTTTCTTGTATCTTATAAATGGTCCCCATCTTCCATTCTCTAGAGCGATGTTTTCTTCTGGCCACTGGCTGATATATCTGTTGGCTTCTTTTTCAATTTTGGCCTCTATCAGTTCAAAAATAGTCTCTTGACTAAGGTTATCTGCATCAAAGCGACGTGGAATATTGATAAAGAATTCTTTGTACTTGAGATAGGGGCCAAATCGTCCTTTACCTTTTGTGACATCCTCTCCCTTATAAGAAGCAATTGGTGCATCCAATTTTTTCCTTTCCTCTACCAATTCAACTCCTCTATCAAATTCCATAGTAAGTGGATCTTCTCCCTTAGGTATGGTGATATTCTTATCATTATAACTGATATATGGTCCAAACCTTCCAGACTTAACTATAATGTTGGCTCCTTCATAATCTCCTAAATCTATTGGAAGTTTGAAGAGCTCCATCGCATCCTCATATGTAATAGTTTCTAATGACTGTCCCACTTTAAGACTTGCAAATCTTGGTTTACCTTCTTCGCCAACTTCCTCCACAGTACCTATCTGCACAACAGGACCAAATCGACTCATTTGAGTCAGCACTGTATGACCTGAAGCGGGGTCTTTACCCAGGTCACGCCTACCCTTAACACGCGGTGCATTTTTGATCGTATCTGTGACAGTCTCATGAAATGGACCATAAAATTGATTGATCATCTTTAGCCAATCTTCAGAACCACTCGCTATCTCATCCAATTTGTCCTCTATCTCCTTTGTAAAACTATAAGTCATAATCTCCTCAAAATGCTCTGACAAGAAATCACTGACCATTTTACCCATATCAGTTGGATACAAGCGATTGCTAATTGCTCCTGTTATTTCACTATGGACAACATTTTCTACATTATCATTTTTAAGGGTAAGAATATTATACTTTCTTTCTACTCCATCTTTCTTTTCTTTTGATACATATCCTCTTGTCCTCTCCATGATCTTAGAGATCGTTGGCGCATAAGTAGAAGGACGTCCAATCCCAAGTTCTTCTAATTTCTTCACCAAGGTTGCCTCGGTATATCTAGCAGGTGGCCTAGTGAATCGCTCAATGGCTTGGATGTTATCCAACTCTAATTTTTGGCCCAGAGTAAGTGGTGGTAAAATACCCTTAGCTTCTGAAGTCTCATCATCCTCATCTTTGCCTTCTATATAAAGCTTGAGAAAACCATCAAAAATTAAAACCTCTCCATCAGCTTGAAATATGGCATTGTTCTTTGCTTTAATATCTACTGTGGTCTTCTCCAATTTAGCTTCAGCCATTTGGCTGGCCAGCGTTCTTTTCCAGATAAGGCTGTATAACTTCACCATATCGCCGTCAATCTCCTTGGATTCTTTGATTGACTGTCTCTCAAAGTAGGTAGGTCTTATCGCTTCGTGAGCTTCCTGTGCATTTTCATTCTTCGATTTGAATCGACGAGTCTCCGAATATTTTTCTCCAAAAGTTGAGGTCACTTCCGCCGCAATCCCTTGCAGAGCTTGCTCACTCAATCTGATAGAATCTGTTCTCATATATGTAATCAAACCCTGCTCATAAAGCCTCTGAGCAACCTGCATGGTCCTGCTTACACTGAAATATATTTTTCTACTTGCCTCCTGCTGTAAGGTAGATGTTGTGAAAGGCGCAGGAGGTTTTCTCTTTGCTGGCTTGACTTTGATATCATCTATGGTAAAATCTGAACCGACTAACTCATTTAAAAACTTATCTGCCTCCTCATAAGTTTCCAGTCTGCTCTTTAGCTCTGCCTTAAGCTCTACTAGTTTGCCAGCCTTGTTTTTCACTTTGAATAAAGCCACAACTTTATAGAATGGTCTAGAGGTATGGGCCTCTATTTCTCTTTCTCTGTCTACAACCAATTTAAGCGTTACGGATTGTACTCTACCTCCAGACAATTTGGGCTTTATCTTACGCCATAACGTTTCTGACAACTCAAATCCCACCAAACGATCAAGAACTCTCCTTGCTTGCTGGGCATTTACCATATCTAGATCCACTGTACGAGGCTGTTTGATAGCACTCTGAATTGCAGATTTGGTTATTTCTCTAAAGACGATACGCTTTGTAGTATGCTCATCCAATCCCAAAACCTCGCATAGATGCCACGAAATGGCCTCTCCTTCACGATCTTCATCCGTTGCCAGCCACACTTCTTCTACTTTTTTAAGTGTTGACTTAAGATCTCTTACAACCTTTTGCTTACCGTCAGAAATGACATAATTCGGCTTAAAACCATTGTCTATATCTATTCCCTTCTTTCCTTTTTCTAGGTCTCTTATGTGACCTACACTTGATTTTACAATAAAATCATCCCCCAGATACTTATTTATAGTCTTAGCCTTAGCCGGGGACTCAACGATTAATAGTTTTGAAGCCATATGTCTTCTTTATATATACAATTGACACAGTCGAGCCAAAGGTTTAGTCTCACATTAAGACCACAAATATTTAAAATAATTTATGAATGTTGTGCTTTGATCTAACAACAAGTAGATTTTAAAGGGTTTTGAATCTACCTTTCATAGCAACTAGATAGAATCAAAAATGTTTATATAGCAAACATTATATTATGTATAGATAGACTAAGGTATGCATCAGAAGGGTGTCTTACCTAAAAGCTTATCGGCGACCTTTTTTCTTACTGCTGCCAACTCTTCAGCCAATTTTTCTTCCTCAAGTGGTACATCATTCAAATGTCTGTGGTAGGTTCTTAAGAGAAATTGGGCCATATCATCAGGATGCAGCACGCCTTTACTCTTGAGCAAATGGGACAATCTGGAACCTTCAAAGAAATTCCAATTGCCTATCATCCAACGGCCTATCCCAAAGTGTAATTTCTCACAGACCTGTTTTTCAGGAGCTGATGCGAACTTGGAGATGGCTTCAGGTGGGGTTAATTTACTAATTCTTTTGTGTGCTTCTCTGACTGAACCTGGGATATAGACGCCATTGATTTTGGTCAGCGTTATATTTTTCTGATATTGCTTTTTGTAGGCTGTCTCACTTTCAGACCCTTCTACAGCTATCCCTTGACTGAATGCTATGCCACTACTTAGAGTGATTAAAATAAATAGGAGAAATGTTTGTCTCATAAGTAGTGTTTAGCTTGATTTAAATTTGCCGACATGAAGATGACGTAAGTTTTCAAACATAAATTCATATCTGAAGTTGTTTTAACATAGATTTTAATCATATTGCCATCCACAATATTTTATATTAAGTATAACTAGATAAATTATGAATAAAGTATATGTAATATCTGCAGTTCGAACGCCAATTGGGAGTTTTGGAGGGATGTTGTCCAATATTAGTGCCACAAAACTTGGCGCCCATGCTATCAAAGGAGCCATGGAAAAAGCCAATATTTCGCCTGACCTAGTAGAAGAAGTATTTATGGGTAACGTTGTGTCTGCCAACTTAGGTCAAGCACCAGCCAGGCAAGCCGCCATCTACTCTGGCATACCCAATACAGTGCCTTGTACGACTATAAACAAGGTATGTTCGTCCGGTGCGAAATCGATCATGTTCGGAGCCCAGTCAATCATGCTTGGTCACAAAGATATTGTGGCCGTTGGAGGTATGGAGAATATGTCGCAGATTCCATTCTATCTCCCTAAGGCTAGATATGGGTATAAATTTGGTTCTGGCCAAATCACAGATGGTCTTCAAAAGGATGGTCTGACAGATGTATATAACGAATGTATTATGGGACTTTGTGCTGATAACACTGCTACAAAGTATGATATAAGCCGTGAAGAACAGGATGAATTTGCAATAGGATCATACAAGAAATCAGAGCAATCTACAGCAAATGGGTACTTCAAAAATGAGATTTACCCTATTGACATTCCTCAGAGAAAAGGAGATCCGATTACAATGGATGAAGACGAAGAATTTAAAAAAGTAAAATTCGAGAAGATACCTCAGCTAAGACCTGCTTTTTCAAAAGAAGGTACTGTAACAGCTGCTAACGCTTCGACGATCAATGATGGAGCTGCTGCCCTTATACTGGCGAGTGAGGCTGCTGTCAAAAAGCATAAACTAAAACCTGTCGCGGAGATTATTTCTTTTACAGATGCAGCCCACGAACCTGAATGGTTTACAACAGCACCAACTAAAGCGACTTCCAGACTTATGGAGCTTAATAATATGTCTCTGGACGACGTTGATTTTTTTGAAGTAAATGAAGCGTTTAGTGTGGTTACTTTAGCTTATCAGAAACTACTAAAAGTGCCAGAGCAGAAAGTCAATGTGCTGGGCGGATCTGTATCATTAGGTCATCCATTAGGTGCATCTGGAGCTCGCATTGTCGTGACTCTTGTCAATGTTCTTCAGCAACATCAAGGAAACACTGGTGTAGCTGCTATTTGCAACGGTGGTGGTGGTGCTTCCGCACTACTGATTAAGAGATATCCTAGCTAACCTTAAATGACTATTAGACAAAAAAAAGGAGCAACTTTAAAGTGTGAAGTTGCTCCCTATTATACTATAAATTAAAATTTACAGTTTCTCTAATATTCCGTTTCTATCGAGTACGACCTCTGCATCTGCAAAGCCTCTGCTAATCGCTGCAACTTTTGCTACTTCTGCTTCTTCAATAGAATTATAACCACTCAAGACAAAAATTGTCCAATCTCCTTTACTCCACTGCTCAATAGTACCTATGTCATTGACTTTTTTGATATCAAACCAAATTGGGTCTTCGTAAGAGGCTAACTTGATTTTGTAGTTTTCACCAGTTGTATTTGTTATATCATATGAAGCTGATGAATTAGTATGACTGGTATCATAAGAGCCTGCTGAACTTCCTGTAACTAATTCCATTCTGGATGGATTGAGAATTTCGTAAGTTATAAATGCATCTCTGTGTCCACTTGCTTTGACTTGTCTAAGTACCTCTTTTGCTTGGTATTCATCAAAGTAATATCCAAGCTTCACCTTCGTTGCATTTGATTGCTTAAACTTGTATAAACTACCAAACTCTGAAAGGCTCTTAAATGGGTTCAAATTTGCTTCAGTTTTGAATAAGGCTGCTAACTGAATAAAGTATACCTGAGAATTAGATCTTATGACTTCACCTATAGCAACTCTCTTAGCACCAGCTAATGAAATGGTTCTAGAATTAGATCTGTTCAAGTCTACAGCTTTAGGAGGCAACAATTTGTTGAAATCGATAGCTTCCTTTGTTGTATTGTTTCCACTTTCATTATCCTGAGAAATAGGCACCGCTGGAGGAACCGATACAGATTCTGGATTAGTATTGACACTTAATCCTGTTTCTTCTTCAAGCTTAACACTTTTAGCCTTTGCCCTAATATTACTATTAATAAAATCTGCTTCTAAATCTACTGCTACTGGAACAGATTCGACCTTCGCCAAATCAAGACTTACCGTATTTTCTTTGACCTTATGTACAAGATAGATATCGTGACTACCACGACCACCCAATCTGTTTGATGTTAAGTAATAGCTTTCCTGAGAAGGATGCTTACTGAAATAATAATCATCTTCTGGAGAATTGACACCATTACCCATATTAGAAGGCATCTTCCATTTTCCAGAAACAACCTGAGTGCTAAAAACATCAAAACCGCCTAAGCCGATCAAGTAATCAGAAGCAAAATATAAAGTGTTGCCATCAAAGAATGGTGTAATCTCATTTCCTTGTGTATTAACCTTAGGACCTAAATTTTCCGGATATGTCCAGCCCCCATCTTTAAAGTAGCTCACATACATATCAAATCCGCCATATCCTCCAGGCCTATTAGAGGCAAAATAAAGAATGTTACCTTGCGGATTAAGTGTTCCAAATCCAGTTGCATACCCTACCTCATTGTGCGGAAAAGGCTTCATATTTCTGAACGATCCGTCAAAATTGACTTCTGCTAAGTACAAGGTCAATTCCAAATCATCAGAAAATATCTGCTTCTCTCCATCCTTGAAATTATGTCTTGTGACTGCGCATACTGGCGCATCAGCTGCATAATGGATCGCTCCCAGATCAAAGCTTTCTTGCTTATCGCGTAGTAAGAAATCCATATCCTTTGAGTCTCTAGAATAATTATTATCAGCTATAAAGAACTGACACTTTTCGCTTTGGATATGACTTTTGTTTCTCTTGACTGAATTCCTTTGAAAATCTGGTCTGAAAGAAGAAAACACCAACTTGTCTTTGTACACAGCTGGTCCAAAATCAGTATAGCTCGAACTCACACCGAATAGATTCAGTTCAAAATCCTTTTTGGAAGACAGCACTTCTTTTGCAAATTCACAACTTTCTGCAAATTGGGCTCCTGCTTCAGCATCAATTATCTGATATTCTGTGAAATACTTCTTAGCCTTATCATATTGTCCCATCCGCTTAAGAAGAAGACCATAGTTAAATGTATAATCGCTAGGCAGATTATCGAATCTTTCCATCTTTCTATACCATATGGCCGCATCTACATTATTATTCATCATTCTGAATGATTCTGCAATGAGCCTGTGGCAATCAATACAATTTGGGTCTTTTTCAATGGCCTTTTTGGCATTATCGATCGCAAGATCGAAGGCTTTTAGCTCATATTGCCTTTCTGCTTTAATCAGATGTTTCTGAGCAGAAATATTTGAGGATACAAGGCAAGTGAGAAGAGCTATCACCATTAATCCCTTCATGATATGCATGTTTAGTGTTTTGGTTATTTACATATTACAATAAACAAATATATGAAAGTATCTGACAATGTGATAATAATACATTGTCATATTATATAATATTTTAATATATAGCTAGTTTTAACAACTATGTGGAGTGCCAACCAGACTTAGGCTTTTGAAGAATCAAGAGATCGACTAAAAGATATTGGAAGAGAATTTTAGTGAATATCCTGTTCGTAGGTGTTTTTGAGTAAGCCAGTTCTATGTACCAAATAGATCAATAACAATCCAACTACAAAGGAGATAACAACTAGTACGAGTCTGGCATCACTAAAATACTGAGCTGGCAATACATTGAGCTCTTTAACTATTTTAATGTGTTCTGAGGCAAAATCAAATGAGTTGATGTTATTAGTATCGATTTGCGTTAGTTGTCCTGTATTCTTATTTAGAATGGTCTCAACATTCCGCCAGGGCCAAATTTTATTGAGTGAACCCAACATAAATCCAGACATTAATGCTATTGTACCATTTCTATAATGGTCGAAAGCAGCTGATACTACTCTCGAAAAAAGCAACAAACCTGTCAACATGCCCAAACCAAAAACAGCGAGCATTAGAAACTCTGACAACTCAGGTGATTTAAGAAAAGATTTAATGGTAGGAATTATTGTGGTGTAAAGTCCCATGATTAACAACATAAAACTTCCAGATATACCAGGCAAAACAAGTGCACTCACCGCAATAGCACCCCCAATAAATATAAATAGGTAATTAGAGGATCCTTCCATCGGATTGATACTGGTGACTCCATAAGCTATGACTACACCAACAAGAAATAATAGAATAGCCTTTAAATTGAACTTACTTATCTGAGACAACATCATAGGCACAGACCCTAATATCAATCCAAAGAAAAGAGCCCAAAGGACCTCAGGATAATTTTCCAAAAAGTAAGTTACCCCAAAAACACCCACTACAACTCCTCCAAGCATTCCTATCATCAAAGACAGAAGGAAAGGTCCATTAACTTTGTTCCACAACGCTTTGAGTTGAAATGAGAATAACAATTTAACAGCTTGAGCATCCACACTTTTTATACTGTCGAGAAGGGCTTTATATATACCGGTTATAAAAGCAATCGTTCCTCCTGACACGCCTGGAATAACTTCAGCTACACCCATTGCTGCTCCTCTCATTATCAATCCACCATTTCTAAACTTCATGTGTTGTTTTTATTATCTCTAATTTCCATGAGATCTTCCATAGATTTCATTGGCATTTTTTGCAGCTTCTAATTCCTTTTGCTGCTTGAGCAACTGCTCCTCATCTAGATTGGAAACTAATATATCTAAATCAGGTTGGCCGGCATCAATCCATGCAGAATACCAGACACTTCCTGTTGCTAGTATAGCATCCCTCATACGCTGCTCTACCATGCCTCCTAGCGCTTCATGATAAGCTTTCGCATATTCTGGACATTGTGTTCTAACTGTGTAATCTCCTCGCTTATCAAAGCAAAACTGTCGATCTTCAGGAAAGGACTGTTTGAGATTCCATTCTTCATTTAGAACCTCGGCCAAAAGTTGATGACTATCCAATACAATATTCCAAAAATATTCTTCCTTGTCTATGATATAGATGGCTTTTCCTACCAACATATCATAGTCTTCTTCAGCAAACAGCTCAGGCAACCTACTCTCCCAGAAGGCATGAATGCCAAGTTGGTCTGTTAGCTGTCCATTGTAATTTTCTGTGGTATGGAGTGGCACATGAGCATCAGAAATATAATGCCCGATATCTGCACTGATCTTCAAGATGAAATCTACATCCCCTGACTCAAATGCTTTTACTAACCTTTGGAAATAGTGTTCTAAGAAAAAAGGCAATACACCATATTCTGCAAAGTGATTCTTAAAGATTACCTCTGAATACTGGAGTGTATCATTTAAAAATGGTTTAGCATCTAGTGGGTCAATATTCACAACTACAGAATACTGATCGAATTGAATAAATTCTTTGAAGAAGGCTTCCGAATCTCTAATGCTGGAAGTCAAATTGAGAGTATCGCCTTCCAGAGTGATGCCTTTTAATTCTGCGTGGGATTGTATAGCAGCTTTCAAATCCCTAGGCACATTATCAAAGGGATAAGTCCCCCAATGATCAAGGTCTATATAATGTCTATAAGCCTCATTCTTAAGTGCATACCTTCTTTTATCTGGGTCCACCGCATGTTCACTGATGTAGTGAATATGTTGTTTGTAGAACACAAGAACATCTTGAGGAAGGGTGAAAACAGCCATTTTGTTAATGAGTTTATGGCCATAGAATCCCCATGGTGTATGTGCAGAAGAAATCAGAATTCCACCTATCACGACAAGCATCATGATCATTTTATATCCGGTGGCTGATTTCATATTTAAGTTTCTATTCAGTATAAAAGTAATCTACTTTTCTAAGAAAACTAGTAATCAAATTTTGTTGTATTCTAAAGAAATCTCCATCACTGGTCAACGCATAAAATTTTTCGTGCCTTGGCGTGATATCATTTACCGATCTGGTAAATAC
>CAZPUF010000060.1:0-14940 GCA_964589705.1 uncultured Saprospiraceae bacterium
GTTCTGATGAGTTAATGAAAATGGAAGATAAATATGGTGCACATAATTACCATCCTCTTCCAGTTGTATTGGCTAAGGGCGAAGGTGTCTATGTATGGGATCCTGAAGGCAAAAGGTATTTTGATTTCCTCAGTGCCTATTCTGCAGTCAATCAAGGTCATTGTCATCCGAAGATTGTCGATGCGCTCAAGAACCAATCTGAGATTCTAACCCTGACATCAAGAGCCTTCTACAATGACCAGTTAGGTCCATATGAAAAATATATCACTGAGTATTTTCAGTATGATAAGGTTCTTCCAATCAACTCAGGTGTAGAAGCGGTAGAGACTGCACTTAAGTTAGCTAGAAAATGGGCTTATAAAGTAAAGGGAGTCGAGCAGTATAAAGCGAAGATTATTTTTGCATCTGGAAATTTTCACGGCAGAACGCTTGCCGTCATCTCAGCTTCTGTGGATCCAAGTAGTACTAAGGGGTTTGGCCCTTATATGCCTGGCTTAGAAGTGGTTCCATATGATGACCTTGATGCACTTGAAGCCGCACTCAAAGATCCCAATACAGCAGGATTCATTGTGGAGCCTATCCAGGGTGAAGCGGGTGTCTATGTTCCGGCAGATGGGTATCTATCTGGCGCCAAGGCACTTTGTGAAAAATATAATGCCCTCTTCATCGCTGATGAAGTACAAACTGGCATAGCGAGGACTGGAAAGCTATTGGCAACATGTGGTAATTGCAATTGTGATGTATCATGTCAGCATCAGCCAGAAGTAAAACCAGATATACTTGTTCTGGGTAAGGCGCTTTCTGGTGGTGTATTTCCTGTGTCAGCCGTATTGGCCAATGATGATATCATGCTAACTATAAAGCCAGGCGAACATGGCTCTACCTTTGGTGGGAATCCCCTCGCTTGTGCTGTGGCGATTGCTGCTTTGGATGTCATCAAAGACGAAAATCTTGCTGAAAATGCTGAGGAACTGGGCAAATTATTCAGGAAGAGGATGCAAAAGCTAGCAGATAAGTCTGACTTGGTAACACTTGTACGAGGTAAAGGCTTATTAAATGCTATTGTGATCAATGATGAAGAAACCAGTAAGACAGCATGGAATATTTGTGTTGCACTAAAGGAAAATGGTCTGTTAGCTAAGCCAACACATGGCAACATCATAAGATTTGCTCCGCCTCTAGTCATAACTGAAGAGCAGCTCATGGAATGTTGTGATATTATCGAGCAGACTATTTTGGATTTTAAAATAAGCTGATCTGCTGCTATAATTATCCTTATAGATAAGAATTGTATCATTACTTTTACAATTCTACTCTATGTTGGCAAAATATTTCATATGTAATTGATTGCCAATAGTCATACATATATGTAATTTTATTAATATAATTGCGTTTCAAATAGACAATAGCTCTATTTGAAACCCTTTTTATATCAATAATGCAAGTATATGTTCACAAAAACCGTTGTCACTGCACTTGTTGCCGTCTGCCTGACTGGCTATGCTCAACAAAGTATCCATCTTATTAACAATGATCACTTCTACCCAACGATCACGGATAATCTGGAGCAAAATCTGCCCGGAGTGGCATTATCTGCTATTTATAATATAGAGGAGGTAGATAATACCATAGTCTTCGAAGGTAAGAGTTCATATCAACTAGATGAGACAAGAGCGATTGATTTGCTACTGGAATCTGTTGCAAGAGCCGATGATAACAATCAACGCAATGGCATTTTGTTAGAGATTGGGAACAAGTACTTTGACAGAAAGGATTATGATAATGCTAAACGCTTTTATAATCAAATCCATCATACATACCTCTCTGACAACTACAATCACAGAGTTAACTTTAATTTAGGATACATTCATTTGTTGGATAAGGATTTTGAAAGATCCGAATCGTATTTAGATAAAGTAGTTACATCACGAAACGAATACACTCAGGATGCTCAATATTATATAGGTATCAATCAATACTATCTGAATAAGGTAGAGGATGCAATTAAGAATTTTGAGAAAGTTGATGATCATCCCAGGTATGGCAATCTTATTCCATTTTATCTTTCTCAGATTTACTTTAAAGACAAAGAATATGATAAGGTCATTGCCTATGGTGAGCAAAGACTTAATTCAAAACAACTCAAAAACAAAGGGCAAATTCATAAGATGTTAGGTCTTTCTTATTTAGCTCAAGAAAATGATCAAAAAGCACTGGAACATCTTCAAGCTTTTGCTGATGCTACACCAAAACTATCGGAAAACGAATTTTATCAGATTGGGTTACTTCAATATCGAGCAGGAAAGACGGAAAATGCAAGTGAAAACTTAAAGGAACTGGCCCATCAAGAGACAGAAACTGGTCAAATGGCCAATTATCTCCTTGGAGCTATTGCGCTTAAAGAAGGACAAAAACAAGATGCTAGATCTGCATTCAAACAAGCGTCTAAGTTGGATTATTTTGAAGACATCAAATCGGAAGCCAATTTCTTATACTACAAACTTTCTGCAGATTTAGGTGAGGAGAGAGCGGCAATAAACGGTCTAGTAGATGTCTCAGAAAGTAATGCTTATTACAAAGATGCTCAGAATCTATTGGCACAAATCTTAGTTCGGTCATCAGATCACAAAATCGCTTTATCGACCATTGAAAAGCTCCCGGCCAAATCTCCCCAAATACTAGGAACCTATCAAGAGTTGAGTTATGACTATGGTGTGCAATTGATAGAAAATGGACAGCAGAATGAGGCGTTACCGTATTTCAGAGCAGCCTCTGAGACTCCTGGTAGCACCCAGACTAAGAATCAATCTCAGTTTTGGACCGGATATATTTTGGATATGAATGGATCTGAAAATGAAAGTCGCAGTTATCTGGAGAACTACTTAGCCACTGGAGACAGAACTTATACATTTGAGAGTCACTATTTGTTGTCTTACCAATCGATAGACAGTAAGAAGTATAGCAATGCCAAGATAAATCTTAAATCTGCGCTGGACTCCTATCAACCACATAATGAAAAGCCACTTTACAATGATGTTTTGACAAGATTGGCGGACATAGAATTGATGGATAATAATTATGAAGCTGCCTTATCTTATTATGACAGGGCAATAGATAATGATGCCTCTGATGCTGACTATATAACCTTGCAAAAATCACTGATTTATGGTTTGCACAATAAACCCTATGAGAAGCTCAACACTCTAGAGACACTAATTAAAGAAGATCTGGATTCACCTTATAGAGATGATGCATTATTTGAAATCGGAGAGACATTGGTCCAGTTAGGTAATAATAATGAAGCATATAGAATATATAACTCCTTAGCAGAATTATATCCTCAATCAGAGTTCTCGCCAAAATCGCATATGCGTATGGGATTGATTAGTTACAATCAGGGAGACATGGAGCAAGCCCTGATGTCATACGAAAAAGGACTAAAGAGTAGTGATAATAACGAGGATCAGAGGGCTGCGCTCATTGCAATGGAAGAGATCTATCTTGAGAACCTCAATGACTCAGATGCTTATTTCAGGTTTCTTGAATCCGAGGTTGGATATGAATACGAAGACATCGAAAAAGACTCTATCACTTATGATGTGGCCTTTGCATCCTACAAGAATGCTGAGTATGAGCAAGCTATTTCTCTTTTGGAAGACTACCGCCGCAAATATGGAGATGGATTCTATAAGGATGATGCGGCTTATTATCTTGCAGAATCTCATGCTTTATTAAAGCTATATGACAAAGCCTTAGTACACTATGAAGAAGTCCTGCAAGATTTTGGATCGGAGCATTATAAGTCATCACTGAAGAAGTCAGCGCTAATTAGCTATAATCACTCTCATGATTTCAATAAAGCTTATCGATATTATAATGAATTAATTGATCTCGAAGGCAGTCGTTCATTGGAGTTGCAAGAAGCAGCTCTGTATAGTGCTTTCAAAACATCAAATGTACAAGGAGTAGAAAAATATGGTATAAGTGTAGCAACTCACACCGATGCCTCTGATCACAGCAAAGGTGTAGCCCAATATTATCTAGGAAAGACGTACCAATCTCAAAATAAATTGGATGAAGCTATGGCTTCATATACTATGGTTGGAAATTATCTAAATAATAATGAAGCAGCTGAAGCAAGCTACCACTTGTCTAGAATCCTATATGATAGACAACAATACGAGAAAGCTGAAGTACAGGCATTTGAAACAACTAAAAATGCAACCAATTATCCTTATTGGGTCGCAAAGAGTCTAATACTTATTGGAGACATATACACTGTCAAGAAAGATTTTCTCAATGCCTCAGCTGCTTACGAATCTGTGATAGAAAATTTCAAGGATGACAAACAAGTCAATGGAGAAGCAGTGACTAAGTTGGAAAGCCTCAATATAATTATCGAAGAAGAATCCCGAATCAAACCTAACGGTGAGTTAGAATTTATAGAAGTAGACTCTTTAGAAAATGAATAAGAATATAACTATTAATTATTTGCTACTTATTTTGAGTAGTTGCTTTTGTATTACTGTCATAGCTCAGTCTGATACTGTGGACATACCTAGTGAGAATGTAGAAGTCGTCAAACGTTTTGAAGCCACTATTCTTGAAGCTCAGAAGAAAAAACTATCCTTCACACATAAGGAAAGACATAACACTGCTATTAATTACAGTTACAATGTTAGTACTGATAAGGTCATTGATTTTGAAAGACCAGAGCCAGAGATAAGACCGCTTGGATATAAAGGAGAGGAGGTTGTTCAAGAAGATTTGCATAATGGATATTTATATGGCGGCTATGGTACACATAAGACTATAAATGCAGGAGCAGCTTATCATTACTTCATTGAAGATTGGTTGGATGCTGGATTTAAGTTAGATTATTTGTCATCTAATGATAGCTTGGAATTATCTAGAAGAATGTTTTCCGATCTGAATGCTGATGCCTATCTGGGTTACCATCTGGGTAAGCAAACAAAAGTCCGATTAAGGGGTTTTGCAGAAAGAACACATTGGGAAGATGCTAATATTTTAACATCAAATGCCCAATTCCAAGAGATTCCTTATTTCAGTTATGGATCTCATCTAGATATTCAACATAATACATTTGAAGACAACCAATTTTCTACGAGGTTGGGCGCAGGATACGAATGGAGACACTTAGGAAATGATATCTCCGATCAAGTATTGAGTGCTGATTTGAATTTGATTAAGTCAATTTCAGATGAGATTTCTGTAGAGTTACCGATTAGTTATGGCCGAACATTTGGACAAGAAGGTGGTGAGTCTCTAGTCGAGAAGATTGCATCAGAGTTAGTATTAGAGCCAAGCTTAAGAGTGAAGGCTCTAAATTATCAAGCAAAGGCAGGTGTACAATATGTCAGAAATGATTCTTTGAATCAATTCTTTCCTCTAATTGAGATCAATCTGTTATCAGTCTTTTCTGGAATCGATGTAAGGCTATTTACTACATCAGATTTTTCAAGAAATTCTGTAAGTAATCTGTTGATATCTAATCCATACTTTAACTTCAATGAATTTGAATCGTTGGATTATTCATTGTCAAATTCCAGATCTTATAATTTACAACCGAGATATAAACTAAATAACGTTACTTTCAAATTAGGTTTAGCATATTCACAGTACCGTAATCAAGCTAATTTTAGGTCACCGCAAAATGCGCCAACTGTTGAATTTATTTCTAGAGAGGAATTTTCATTCAGGCCCGAAGTCATTTTTAATCCAACGGAGGATATTGAATTAGGTTTTCAGTCAAGATACAATCTATTTTTAACCGACAGTTTGGATCTGTATTATATACCTGCCTTTGAACTTGGGTTTACTGGTAAGCAATTTTTGTTTAGAGACAAATTAGAACTCACACAAGAACTAACTTTTGCAAGTGTCAGGCAGTTTAGTGATGTAGCAGGAGTTCAGGAGCTAGAAGCATATTGGGATTTATCCTTAAAAGCGAGATACATGATCTCAGAACATATTGACGTCTTTGTTCAAGGTGTTAATTTGTTTGGACAACAATATGCACTGTGGGCAGGACAGCCTGTCTTAAGACAGCAAATTTGGGGTGGGCTAAAATTCAGATTCTAGCTTATTTTTTAAATCCTATACTTTCCTTGGTAAATAAATCACTATCACTGTGGGCGATAACTTGCTTAATGTCATCCACAATAATGGTATTATCAGAGCCTTGCACTTCATTTTGTGCACATCTCAAATTTTGATTTTTAATTACATCTAATACCATTTTTCTAACTTCTCTGGCATTACCAAAGTACTTGTTTCTTGTATCATACATGTCCATAAGTTGATCAAAGAGTAAGTCTTTTGCTGGATTTTGTACTCTATATCCACTTTGTTGAATCATTGACATTGCAATGGATAAAAGTTCCTCTGGACTATAATCTTCGAACTTCAATACTTTATCGAATCTTGATCTAAGACCTGGATTAGCCTTTAAGAAAACATCCATATTATCTGGATAGCCAGCAGCAAATACGAAGAATTCTCCTCTGTTGTCTTCCATTCTTTTGAGTATGGTCTGTATGGCTTCATTACCATAATCACCTTGTAACCCTCCAAAATTGCTCAAAGCATAAGCCTCATCTATAAATAGGACGCCACCGTAGGCTTCATTAATTCTTTCATTGGTTTTGATAGCAGTTTGACCTATATATCCAGCTACTAATCCTTGACGATCAGTCTCTACGATATGGCCTCTCTCTAGGAGTCCTAAGGCCTTGTATATTTTGGTTAAGATTCTTGCAACTGTCGTTTTACCAGTGCCTGGATTTCCTACAAAAACAGTGTGGAGATAGAAATTATTAAGAACATCTCTACCAGACTGTTTGTGATAGTTAACAACTTTGACTAATTCTCTAATCTCCTTCTTAATATTTTCCATTCCTATCAACTCATCTAATTCTGCCAAAGACATCTTGAGCAATTCTTTGTCTACTGGAATTTCTGGCTTGAGTTTCTGATTCTCTAACTGGATGTTCAATACATCCTCTTGTTTGATAAGATTGAACTCTTTGTCTGAAAGCTCTTTTGGATCATCAGCAAGCATAATTCTAAGACCCAAATTGATTTTAGCTTTCTCTACTAAGTCATATACAAATCTTGCATTACCAAAATTGACATCTCTGTCTCTGTAAGCATTGATGATTATGTCATTGAGTTTTTCTTTGGCAAACTTAGAGAAGTAAACACCTAAGTCTGAAGACGCATAATTAGCAATCTCGATTAATTCTTGAGGAAGATAATCTGGGAATTCAAAGAAGTGCTTAAATCTCGATTTGAGACCAGGATTGGAATTAATGAAATGGGTCATCTCTTTTGGATACCCGGCTACTATAATCGCTAGATCTCCTTCACCATTAGACATTTCTTTGACCAAAATCTCTATGGCTTCTCTTCCAAAATCCTTACTGTCATCGTTAGTCCTCGCCAGTGCATAAGCTTCATCTATAAATAGAACGCCACCTCTTGATTTCGAAATAGCCGTCTTTACTTTTGGAGCAGTTTGGCCAATGTACTCTCCTACTAGATCACTCCTATCTACCTCATGGACATGTCCTTTCGACAAAAGTCCCATCTTCTTATAGATCGCACCCATCATCTTAGCAACTGTCGTCTTACCAGTACCAGGATTACCTGTGAATACTGAGTGTATGTTTATATCATCATCTTCCTTAAGTCCCCTCTCTTTTCTCAACTGTAGATACTTGATATAATTGGAGTGATCTTGAATTTGCTTTTTGATGGTCTTCAACCCGATTAAGCTGTTAAACCTTTCTACAGTTTCGTCAAAACTCTGATTGAGCTCTACATCAGGTTGGAATAGGACTTGCTTTTCTCCTAGGAAAAGTTGGAGCGAAGAGTCTCCTTCAACAGTGTCATAAGCAATTTCAAATGGGATTATACCAACAAGTTTATCCAGAATAACCAACTCAGCAGTATAGTGACCATTTCTCCATGAACCTTTGGAATTACTCCCCCATCCTAGTGAGGTCAGGATCACATCATCTTTTGCTCTGACTTTAACCAACTTTGAGACTTGTCCTTTTAGCTCACGAGCTTGGTTATAGAATTTAATGAAAACTTCAATGCTAAATGCCAGATCAGTTTGTCGTTTTTTAAAGCTAAGTTCTGAGTATATATATCTTGTAGTGTCTGAAGAAAATACTTTTAAAAATTTTCGTTGTGTCTCATGGACATCTTCAAATGAGCCTTCATATAGGCGCATTGATAACAACTCCAGTTTCTCCACCCAAAATTTCGACATGTCATTGCCGTAGTTCTCTATATAAAAATATTTGGTGGCCACCTTTTCATCATCTATCCATGCTTCCCAGTAGTATGTCCCTTTCTTCCAAAATGAGCCTTGTCTTTTATTACCCCAACCCTCTCGGACATAGACCAAACTATCTGCTTTAGATACTTTCTTTTTAAAGTTGAGATTACAAATTTTCTTCTTTTTACCTAGCTCAAAGCATTTTAACTGGATAGAGACATTCCAATTTGTAAGGTCAAATTGTTTATTATAGAAAGCCAGTTCAGCATATATATACGAACTGTGGTCTGCACTGAATACCTGTCTGTACTTCTTCTGATTATTGGCCAACCATTCGGTAGAAGCATAGACATTTAATGCCTTAAACTTGTAGTTCTTGTCCTCCTTTATTTTATCTTCGGCCATTCTTACTAAGGCTTATTTTGATATTTGTCTTACGGTAAAGTAAATCATAATCGGATAAATAATCAAACAGTATATAGATACACAGTTTATGAACTATTTTCAAGTTCTAAATGTTATCTGACATTATCAATTTTTTAGGAAGTTATATGGCTCGCATCACATTTAGATTTGAAGATAAGAATATTGAGACTAAGGTCGTCGAAAATATTGATATAGGCCTAACAATACAAGATGTCACAGAGGATCATGATATCCACTTAAATCATAATTGCGGTTGCGTTTGTGCCTGCTCTACATGTCATGTCTATGTCGAAGAAGGGATGGATAACTTACCTGAGATCAGTGACAGAGAAGAAGACTTTATAGACAGAGCCATTAATCCAACGGTAGAGTCTAGGTTGGCATGTCAATGCATTATTGAGAATGAAAATGCTGATTTGGAGGTTATTATACCTGATCAGTCTCAAATTATCGGACACGAGCATTAAAATTTAATTTACAGCTACACAATATAGATTTATGAGTTTTGACAATCTAACCAACCTTCCAATCGACTGGGCAGATCATGAGGATATAGCAATAGGCCTATATGATAAGTTTGGGGACGAGTTCAACGAAGGAAAAATCTATAGGATCAGATTCACTGATTTATTAGACTGGGTATTATCTCTACCAAACTTTGAAGGTAAGAGAGAAGATTGTAATGAGGGTCACTTGGAGATGATTCAAGCCAAATGGGTTTACGAGTGGAGAGATAATCAATAATATTGATTATGGCATTCTTGATGTCAATACGTCCGCTTAATCTTGTGATTATTGGATGTACTCAAATTCTAATTTACTTTTTGTTTTTTCATTCTGTTGATATTTCAGCTTATGGAATGAATTGGGTGCTAAGTCCTCCAAAGATTTACATTTTTACGCTGGTAACTATATGTATTTCAGCTTCAGGATACCTCATCAATGACTATGTAGACTTTCATTCCGATATTTCAAATGAGAAGAAGAATAGGCTGCAAAGCCAATTTGCTAATCTGAAGTATTACCTCCTCATTGTTTTAATTGGTTTTGTTATCTCCGTATTGTTTGCATTAGACATGGGTAAGCCGCTATTAAGCTTTATCTACCTGTTGGCAATTGGAGGTCTATTCATCTACTCTACTCATTTAAAGAAAACTGTCTTGTTAGGGAATATCGTAGTGTCAATATTTTCCGGGGGTGTGCTATGGATTCTATTGTATGCAGAAAATGCTCTGATGGACAAGTTGCCATTAGACTTAGAGGAACATATTCGTGGTACAGTTTGGCTCTTCTGCATATTTGCTTTTTTAGTCAGTATGATTCGTGAGATTGTAAAGGACGTTGAGGATATTAAAGGTGATAAGGCCAATGGCTATAAGACCTTACCTATCAGATACGGAATTGGATGGTCTAAGGTGATATCAATTTTCATTGTAATAACATTGATAGCTAGTCTTGGTTATCTGACATATGCATCTATGCAGGAACAACAATTTTTGATTGGATTTTATCTTATTATTGCTTTGCTCTTACCCCTAGGCTGGATTGGTTATTCAATTTGGCTACCAACTTTTAGTGAAAGATCAAGACTAATCAGTCAATATTGTAAAGCTGTCATGTTATTTGGTATCATATTACTCATTCTTGCACATTAACATATGAAGACATTTAATTTGATTCTAGGGTCAGGATCACCAAGACGATTTGATTTATTGATGCAAGCAGGATTACCCTTTGTCAAAAGAGTCATCGAGGTGGATGAGTCATTCCCAGCTAACCTTCCTCTAGATCAGATTGCAGAATATGTTGCAAAGCAAAAGGCACATGCCCATAAGCACTCAATAAGTGAAAGTGAGCTTCTTATTACAGCCGACACCATTGTTGTCTACAATAATAGTGTATATGGCAAACCAAAGGATGAGGAGGAAGCCATAGATACCTTATTAAGATTATCCAATCAAGTGCATTTGGTCTATACAGGAACCTGCATATATACTCAAGATAACCTTATGAGTTTTACATCGAAGAGTGAAGTTAAGTTTGGTAAGATCACTCAGGATGAAGCCAAGAAATATATAAAACTGCAAAGTCCGCTAGATAAAGCAGGTTCTTATGGTATACAAGATTGGATTGGTAATACTCGTATAGAATGGATAAAAGGCTCGTACACAAATATCTTAGGTCTGCCAATGGCCCAACTTTGGGATAAATTAAAGGCATATAATATTGAAGGTGTCACTTTTTAGTGAAAGTCATTCTTGTCCACTCACCCTTGCTGTCCTCAGAAGTCAGATTAAAATGAGCTGAAGTGTACGTATCAAGAATTAGTTTCATGTCAGTTTTCAATATTCCAGAAATTATTAGTTGGCCTTCATTCAATAATAGCTGGTGCAAAAGTCGATACTGCTTAAGTAGCACATGCCTGTTGATATTAGCCAGAATGATATCATAGCTTTTGGATACTAACTTGTCCAGGTCTCCCTGGTGAATCTCAATATCATCAGGTTTGTAACCATTTATTTCAAAGTGCTCAATAGTGTTTTCTATGGCTTCTTGTTGAATATCGATACAGGTCATTTCTTCGCAGCCTTGCATTCTAGAAAATACACTCAAGATGCCAGTACCACAGCCATAATCTAGTACCTTTTTGCCCTTGAGTGAAAGTGACTGCATATGGTCCAACATCATGTGAGTGGTTTCGTGATGTCCTGTGCCAAATGCCATTTTTGGAGATATTAACAAGTCTACTTTAGCCTTTGGATGAGGCTTATGGAAGGCAGCCCTCACATAAATTTCTCCTATCAGAAGAGGATTGAAATTGGCCTCCCATTCACTATTCCAATTGATAACTTTTTCATTTTCAATGATCATGTCTGAAGAAGGAATTGCCATATTCTCATCAAGCATCTTAATAACAGATTCTAAGTTTCCATCCTCTTTATAGACTGTTAGACCATCTTCCGTTTCCAAGATGGCATCCACATCTGCAATATTCAACCAAGCAGATGCTGTTTCTTTTTGGTTGTCAGATAATTTGATTATTAATTTCTGAGAAAAGCCTCTCACGACTGAGTTAGCAGCTTGTTGTTATAAGCTTTGAGTGTATTCATCATTAAGGCTGCGACTGTCATGGGACCGACTCCACCAGGTACCGGTGTAATGAAACTACATTTAGGTGCGACCTGTTCAAAGTCTACATCTCCAACTAGTCTGCTGCCACGCTTTCTTGTCAAGTCTTCTATTCTATTTATGCCTACATCAATAATGACAGTACCTTCTTTTACCATATCACTGGTCACGAAAAAGGGCTTACCTAATGCAGAGATAATAATATCTGAATCAAGACAAAGCTTTTTCAAATTCTTAGTTCTTGAATGAGCTAGTGTTACGGTTGCATTACCCACTTTATTCTTCCTGCTTAATAGAATGCTCATAGGAGTGCCTACAATATTAGAACGGCCTATCACAACCACATTCTTACCACTTGTTTCTATACCATAGCGATCAATCATGATCATTATCCCGTACGGAGTTGCAGGTAAAAAAGTATCTAATCCCTGAGCCATGCATCCAAAATTATATGGATGGAAGCCATCTACATCTTTAGAGGGGTCAATCGCTAATAGAATTGCTTCATCATCTATATGATCAGGCAAGGGTAATTGAACTATAAATCCATCTATTGAATCATCATTATTGAGTTGATGGACGATTTCTATCAATTCAGCTTGCGTTACATCTGAGGGTCTTCTTATAAGATCTGAAGAAAATCCTACTTTCTCACACGACTTTACCTTATTCTTCATATAGGCTTCACTAGCAGGATTGTTGCCAACCAAAACTGCAGAAAGATGTGGTGCTCTTAAGCCTTGATCCTTTAATTTGTCCACGTCAACTTTAATCTCCTCCTTGAGGGTATTTGACAATGCTTTTCCGTCTAATATTTCCACTATACTAATTTACTTTTACGTAGGGGCAAACTTATAGAAATCAAATGATACGCTTTGTAAGTCAACCACCCTATTAATCCACCTAACATCATGCCTGCAATTATATCTCCTGGATAATGGACGCCAACATATACTTGTGCAAAACTGATCATGCCAGCCCATACAAAGAATAACATTCGCCATCTAAAAAAGGGAAATATTAAAAAATAAAACATTGCCTGACCCATATGATTGGTGGCATGAGATGAAGTAAAGCTATAACCATAAGTACATGGTATTCTTATTACAGGTGTGAGTTCTACCTGATGGCAGGGCCTATCCCTCTTCACCGTTTTTTTGATCAGCTGACTAGAAACAAAATCACTTGTGCCAATCAATAGGCCTATACCTAAGAATACCAGCCAAGCTTTCCTGCGATATTGGATAAAAATAACTGAAGCTACAAATAGATATAAGGGGATGGAACAGAGTTTATGTCTTAAAGGCACTAATAATGCGTCAAAAAGACCATTGGAGAGATGTTGATTGATAAAGATGTAGAGTTGCTCGTCTAAGGTCAACAGTGCTTCCATAAGGCACAATGTAGCTATTAATCATTACAGAATGAGGTATTAGAACCTCTCAAATTTGATAGTTTTGTAGTCAAATATCAGAGAAGTGGCGATAAAGAAATCCATATCAGGAATGAGAGGTACAATTGGTGGTCGACCAGGCAATAACCTGACACCAATTGATATAGTAGAAATGACAGCTGCCTACGGAGCTTGGCTTATAGCTGCTGGTCATCCAAAGAAAGTCGTGGTTGGACGTGATGGGAGAATCTCAGGTGAGATAGTCTCCACGCTTGCAATAAACACCTTGTTATGTCAAGGTATTGATGTTATAAATCTTGGCTTGTCGACAACACCTACGGTTGAAATGGCCGTTCCTGCTGAGAATGCAGGTGGCGGGATTATTTTCTCAGCTAGTCATAACCCTCGAGAATGGAATGCACTGAAGTTACTGAATAATAAAGGCGAGTTCATCTCCCAAGACGCAGGTAAGCAAATACTAAAATTAGCTGAAGAAAAGCAAATGAATTTCAGCTCTATTGATGAAATTGGCAAATTAACCTCCAATGAGAATTATATTGACTACCACATAGATAAAATACTGGCTCTAAATATTATTGATCGAGATATCATTGCTCAAAAGAACTATAAGGTAGTTGTAGACTGCATTAATTCAACAGGAGCGATATCTATTCCTCCGTTATTAGATAGACTTGGTGTGGCCTATGTACTATTGAATGGAGACGTAACAGGAGAATTTGCTCATGACCCGGAACCAATTCCAAAAAATCTCGATCAATTATCCAAAGCAGTAGTCCGAGAGAATGCTAATTTGGGCATAGCAGTAGACCCTGATGTAGATAGATTGGTGTTGGTCTGTGAAGATGGAAGTATGTTTAGTGAAGAATATACAATCGTAGCTGCTTCAGATTTTGTGTTGTCTAAAAGGAATGGCAATACAGTTTCTAACCTGTCTTCCACTCGAGCCTTAGCTGATATAACCACTCAAAGTGGCGGTCAGTATTATCCCTCAGCAGTTGGAGAAGTGCATGTGGTGAATAAAATGAAGGAGGTGTCAGCGGTTATTGGAGGGGAAGGTAATGGTGGAGTAATATATCCAGATCTCCATTATGGGAGAGATGCGCTTGTAGGGATAGCCATGCTACTCAACCATCTGGCTGAAAAAGCGCTTAGTCTTTCTAGTTTGAAAGCTTCTTATCCGACTTATTTCATTGTAAAAGAAAAACTAAAACTCGAAGATGATTCTCAGGTGGATATCATACTTGACAAGTTAAATAATGCCTATCTTGAGGAAAGAAGGAATAATATAGATGGGTTGAAGATTGACTTTGAAGATGGATGGGTTCACGTAAGAAGTTCTAATACAGAACCAGTGATTAGGATTATAGCTGAATCTTCTTCCGAAGTAAGAGCTGCGTCTATTATTTCTAAAGTACGTGACATCATTGATATCAATAAAACCAAAGCATGAGAATGTCAAAATCTACATCAACTAAAGATCCAGTTTCGTTAGAAGAGCATTTCGCGAAATATAGAGACCAAATCATCGGTCAGGATGCTACAATCAAAACGCCTTATGGACAGAAGAAACTCATCTATGCTGACTGGATAGCGAGTGGTAGAATGTATAGTCCAATAGAGAAGCGTCTTATGGAAGATATTGCACCAATGGTGGCAAATACCC
>CAZPUF010000061.1:0-14891 GCA_964589705.1 uncultured Saprospiraceae bacterium
ATTTATAATATATGATTGTAGCAACTTTACCCCAAAGGTCCAGTAACTTTGTAAGCTTAGAATTTGGAGTAGTATTTTTTGAAAGTCAACTAATACAATATTGGACAGAAATAATAGAATAAAAGTTGCCATACTTTTTGGTGGTCGATCTCCTGAGCATAACATCTCACTTCTATCTGCACAGAATGTCTACCAGTCATTGGATAAGACTCAGTTTGAACCCATACTGATAGGGATAGATAAATCTGGCGTTTGGCATCTTAATGACAATGATATGCAGATAGCCCAAGGTGATAATGCCAGCCAGATATCAATGTCCGACCTTAGCAATCCTGTTCTCATCTCACAAAACACAGATAAGCAGGGTGTTGTGTCAGCGCTTAACCAGCGCAAACTATCAGATATAGATGTCTTATTTCCTGTACTACACGGTGCTTATGGAGAAGATGGATCAGTCCAAGGTCTGGCTAAATTAGCTGACTTGCCTTGTGTAGGTTGTGGCATACTAGGGTCAGCCATTGGCATGGATAAAGAAATAATGAAGCATGTGCTCAGATCCAATGACATAGCTGTAGCCAAATGGGTAACCGTCAGGCAACATAATGCGAGCATCGACTACAACGAAACCATAGAAAAACTTGGGCAAGAACTATTTATCAAACCTGCGAATCTTGGGTCTTCTGTTGGCGTCTCTTATAGTAATGACAAAGCCTCCTTTGAACAAGGGCTAAGTGCTGCACTCAAATATGATCCCAAAGTCATCATAGAAGAAAAGATAGTCGGTCGGGAAATAGAATGCGCCGTACTAGGTAACCATAGTCCACAAGCCTCAATCCCAGGTGAGATTGTACCTAAGCATGACTTTTATTCTTTTGAAAGTAAGTACTTGGATGAAAAAGGTGCTGAATTATTAATTCCTGCGCCATTAAGTGAGGAGGAAGTCCAACGTGTAAAGGATATGGCATTAAATACATATGTCGCTTTGGAATGTCGTGGTATGACCAGAGTAGATATGTTCTTAACAACATCTGGACAACTGATTATAAATGAGGTTAACACCATCCCCGGATTTACCAATATAAGTATGTATCCAAAACTTTGGGAGGCCTCAGGATTAACGCAGTCTCAATTAATGACCAGATTAATACAACTTGCAATACAAGAACATCAAGCACTAAACAAACTCAGTCTGACATGAAAATAAGAAGAGGTCACATAGACGATATAGAATCTATCGCACAACTATTTGACGATTATCGAGTATGGTACAGGAAAGATTCAGATATCGAACAAGCCATATCTTTTCTTACGGACAGACTAAACTATAATGAGTCAGTCATCTATGTTGCAGACTTAGATGGAACGCTTGCAGGCTTCACCCAGTTGTATCCTATCTTCTCATCTACAAGAATGAAAAGGATGTGGCTATTAAATGACCTGTATGTAAACGAAAATTACAGACAACAGGGCATCGCCAAAGCCTTGATAGAAAAAGCTAAGAAATTAAGCAACCAAACCCTATCAGCTGGTATTTTATTAGAGACGGAACAATCCAATGAGATAGGTAATCATTTATATCCATCTCTTGGTTTTAAAAAAGAAGAGAATAATTTTTATTTCTGGTCGTAAACAAAGACAAAATGTCCACAACAAGTAAGCTATCTTCAGACATCATATCCATCTTACCCTTATTCTACGTTGGCTGGTCTGACTCACTACTTAGTCCTTCAGAGCTGACGATAATTAGAGATAAGGTCAAAAGTATGGGCCATCTATCAGAAGACGATAAAGCGTATCTGCTGAAGTGGGTAGACCCGCTCTCTCCACCCACAGAAAATGAATTCAAGCTTTGGGCACATGAGATCAGACGGCAGGCAGAGGGATTGGATGATGAGAAAAGACAGTCTCTGATTACTTTAGGTATGGAGATTAGCAAAAAACAAAATCAGAATGGACTGGCTAATGATAGTACACATAAGGCCTTAACCGAATTGCATGCGCTCCTTGGGCTTAACCATAGCAGTGAAGCCTTACTCACAAAGAAGTTGTTTCCTGACCTGAGCAGAAGTGCTCATGCTGGTCAAATCAATACTGAAGAGATAAAAAAGCTTCTAGATGGTAAATATGGCGAAGTCAGAGATAGAGTAAAACAGATCCTAACTGACCCAGTATTCGCCTATACTGATGATTGGGATAAAGCCACCTTCAGAGAAAAAACAAAAGACAGACTAATCGCGCTTAGTCAGCAAGGGATTAGTGCCTATGCCTTTCCTAAGAAATATGGTGGACTAGAAAAGTATGGTGAACACATTGCGGCGTTTGAAACATTGGGATATGGAGACCAGAGTCTAGCTATAAAGTTTGGTGTGCAGGTAGGACTATTTGGCGGTGCTGTCTTCCAACTTGGTACCGAAAAACATCATAAACTTTATGTAGAACCCCTTATGAAAGGTGAACTACTTGGCTGTTTTGCGATGACAGAAACTGGACATGGCTCCAATGTGAAAGATTTAGAGACTACGGCGACTTACGACCATAGTACCCGAGAAATTATTGTTCATTCTCCACGATACGCCTCTGGTAAAGAGTATATAGGTAATGCGCTGCACAGTACGATGTCAGCCGTATTTGCACAGTTGATCGTAGATGGAGAGAACCAAGGCGTCCATACAGTGCTAGTCCCACTCAGAAATGAAAAACATGAATTATTACCCGGTATCAAGGTAGAAGACTGTGGTCACAAGATGGGGCTCAATGGTGTAGACAACGGACGTATATGGTATAACGAAGTAAGGGTACCCGTAGATAATCTTCTTAACAGATATGGATCCATTAATGCGCAAGGAGAATACGAGAGTCCTATAGCAAATCCATCTCGCCGATTCTTCACAACCCTAGGCGCTCTGGTGGCGGGAAGAGTATGTGTAGGGATGCTAGGTCTCAATGCATCTAAAGTCGCCTTGACCATTGCGTTACGATATGCCTATAGAAGAAGACAATTCGGACCAAAAGAAGGACAAGATGAGACCCCAATTATCGACTACCCTACGCATCAAAAACGGCTTTTCCCGCAGCTCGCTAAAACCTACGCTTACTACTTTGCTTCGCTAGACCTGGCAGATATGTATACCAATAGTGATGAGGAGACCATGAGAGAAGTGGAGACGCTAGCAGCTGGGCTCAAAGCTACTTCTACCTGGCATGCAACAAAGACTATACAAATATGTAGAGAAGCTTGTGGCGGCAAAGGCTACCTGCACGAAAACAGATTTACAAGTCTTAAGGCGGATACAGATATCTTCACTACCTTTGAAGGAGACAATACTGTTCTCATGCAGCTAGTCGCCAAGGGCGCATTGACAAATTACAAGCAGTCCTTTCATGATGATGGCTACCGCGCAGTCATGAGATTCTTATTGACTAAAGCTAAGCATGAGGCGCTTGAGTACAATCCACTCTTCACCAGAAATACGGATACCTCTCACTTACTAGATGTCAAATTTCATTTTCATGCTTTTAATTACAGATACAGAAAGACACTTATCAGCTTGAGTGAGAGAATGAGAAAATATATCAAACGTGGGGTCAATCCCCATGAAGCTTTTCTCAAAGTACAAAACCATATGATGGATTTGGCACAAGCTTTTGTGGATCAGGTTACATTGAATTCTTTTTATAAACATGTGGATAATTGTCAAGATCCAGCGACTAAGAAAGTGCTTCACTCTCTAATACAGCTCTATGCATTAGATAATATATATGAGTATAGAGGATGGTTCTTGGAGAGTGATTATATGGACGGCTCTAAATCTAAGGCCATAAGAAGAATGATCACAAAACTATATCAAGAGATTAAGCCACATGCCTTACAATTGGTGGATGCTTTTGGCATACCCGATGAGTTGGTAGCAGCGCCGATTGCTCTGGAGGAGTGGTCTTAGGTCTACGGTGCATCGGTTCAAGGTGCAACGGTTCAACGGTTTAGAGTATACGGTATATGGTTTAGGGTATACGGTTTAGAGTTTGCGGTCTAGGGTTCGGGGAAAAAGGTTGACTTTACTTTTTGCGATTCATTTCTCTGACAGCATTTTCGATACCCCTTGGAGTCATTGGATACATGTCTATCATTTGCTTGAGTACATTAATGGTAAAGGTGTGATGCCAATAGCGTTCTGGTTCGGGATTGAGCCAGGCGATTCGCTTGAATTTCTTTTTCATTTTCTTATAGCATCTCATACTCTGCTTATTGAGTTCATAAGGGGCCATGGAAGCATCACCTATAATGAAGACCCTATAATCTTTGTCTTTGTTGAGTATCTTCTCTATGGTTACCATCTTTGTTCTTCGAGCATCTGCGTAAACTCTATCGTATATGCTATTATGGAAATAGTAAGTCTCTAAGTCATGTGCAAATCGGGTCTTCATTTTTTTGAAGAGTTCTCTGATCATGTACACATAAGGAGACATAGAGTAGCCGCCATTATCTATAAGGAGTAGGACTTGTAATTTTTTCTCATTGATACGCTTTAGTTCTGGGATAAAAAGGCCACCTCTTTTCAGTCCAAGTTGGATTGTCTCAGGTACATCCAGATGCTCATGAGCCGATTCTTCCATGATGCCTTGTAGTGATGCCAATGCTGCATCTACATTATCATCATTGATGATTTTGTCTATATCCACCGGGAAGAAATTTTTGTCCCCAAACACTCTTCTAGCCATCTTACCACCACCAGTACCGCCTACGCGTATCCCCCCTTTTGCAGCACCACCATGACCATATGGAGAGATCCCGCCAGTCCCTATCCAGTGACTACCTCCAGAGTGCTTATCTTTCTGCTGCTCCTGAATCTTCTTCATTCGTTCTAGCAACTCTTCTAAGCTAAGGTCTGAGTAATCTGCCATCTTATCTAAGTGATGTCTGTTTCTCTCAAAAGCTTTTCCAGACTCATCTTCCATATCGGGGTTGTCATTATCCCATATTTCTTTACCCGAAATAATCTCTTTGATATCATAGGATGTAAGATGTACTTCATCCAGAAATTTAGTCACCAAGTCGGACATATCCATATCTGATATATCTGTTCGGTTACTGAATGCTGTTAACCAATCTTTGAATGTTTCCGAACGGAGTATTGCGTCATCTAACCGCTCGCCATTCTGTATATCTATATTTAGGAAGTAGTCATAATAGGCTCTGGTATATGGGCCCAACATTTCAGGATCTTTGACGACCAAGCCTTTGAGGACATTATACATGTCACCTAAGGTCTTTATCAACCCTTGCTTCATTGATTTCTGCACAAGCAATAGCGTCCTTGCATCTGCATGTAGATGATACTCTCTGAATTTTTCTGGAAGGCTGGCTAACATCTTTCTCTAATTAGAATTACTTCTTCTTTTGAAGTCCGACGGATCACGCAGGATCATCTTTTGTATTTTTTCTAGGTCTGCCTGAGTTTTTACCAGGGCACCCAAGCCTTCTAGATTCTCGATTTTTTCTATTGCTTCTTCTGTCGTAAAATTCTTGACAAACTTCAACCAATTAAGTATCTCTCTAGTAGTTGGTGATCGCTCCAATCCAAGCTTGCGCAAGTGATAAAAGATATCCAATGATACATCTATAACCTTATTATCAATTTTCGGGTGGTGCTTAAGAATGATATCTCTGAGTAACTCAGCTGGCGGAAAATGAATATAGTGATAGATACATCTCCCCTTGAATGCTGTTGGTAATTCCTGCTCACGATTAGAGGTAATAACGATTGCTGGCATATCCTTTTCATGCACGGTTATCTCTTCACCAGATTCAGGCATGATAAATTTTCTATGGGATAGAGCATATAAGAGATCATTCGGAAATTCTCTTGGAGCCTTATCTATCTCATCTATCAGTAGCACAGAATTTGGAGCACTAAAAGCCTTAGCTGCAGGTCCTTTGATGACATAATCTGCCAATCTTTCAGATGACCTTCCACCTGTGGACAATTTAGTGTCCATCCCTTTCTCTGCACGCTGAGCATTAAGGATCTCTATCTGACTGTCTCTGAGATACTTCACATGATCAAATCGAGCCACAAATTGGTCCACATTACTCTTACTCCCAGTAGCGTAAACAAAGAGCTCAAGATTGTTATCCCTAGCATATTGTATCGGCAACTCTGTCTTTCCAGTTCCTGGTTCTCCTTCTATAAGCAGGGGCATCCCTAATACTCTTGCCATGTGGAATGCCTGAGCTAATTCCTTATCGCAAATGTATTTGTCTGATCCGTTCCAGAATGTTGTTAGTGCCATATTAAAATTATGAGTACAAGGTAGGTAACAAAATAGTATGGGTACAAGTTTTAATTAGAATTATGAATTAGAAATGAAGAATTATGAATTGTGATTTTTGTCCGTCCCTGATATAGGTCGACCGCTTTCGAACACTTTTTATAAGCAAACCGGGCAAGTATATTTAGAAATGGTCACCTACCTTGAACCTTCTAAAATCCTATCTTTACACCCATGAAGGTTATTGGAGTCATGTCGGGAAGTTCGTTGGATGGGATAGATATTTGCTGTGTCTCATTTGACCCATCAGACTGGACGTGGAGCTTAGAATCTGGAATTACAGTAACCTTACCAGAACATATCAAGTTAGGCCTGAGTGAAATAACCTCTGCGACGCCATGGATACTCGCAGAACTGGAATCCAAATATTCTCAGTTTATGGCTCAATCTCTTCTCACTTATATGGAATCGAATGAAGTAGAACCAGATGCGATAGGCATCCATGGCCATACCATCTTGCATAGTCCTCAATGGAAAACAAGTTGGCAATTAATCAATGGTGGAATGGTCACCTCCTTATGTCAAGTGCCAGTTGTGTGCGACTTCCGCAATCAAGACATGGCATTGGGTGGACAGGGTACGCCGATGGCTGTTATTGCTGACAGAGATTTATTTCCAGGATATGATTACTATATTAATTTAGGTGGTATAGCTAATATAAGCTGTCACCATCTTGGCCAATGGATGGCATTTGATTTGTGCCCTTGCAACCAGTTGCTCAATCATTATAGTCAGCTCCTAGGTATGCTTTATGACAGCCACGGACGATTAGCGAGTGATGGTCGTATCAATGGTCAACTACTAAGCGAATTGCTCACTGATGGCTACTTGGCTTCACCTCCTCCAAAATCAATCGACAATACCTGGATTAAGGAAACTGTCATTCCATCTATAGATAAATATGATCTAACGCCTACAGACACCCTAAGAACCCTTGTAGAATATGTAATTACAGTCATTCACAATAATCTCAGAGAAGCTTCCTGTAGTGTTTTAGTGACAGGAGGTGGAGCATATAATTCTTTCATGATGGAGCTGCTTCGAAATAAATGTGCTGAGAAAGGCTCCAAAATTATGATACCTGACTCTGAATTGATCGATTACAAGGAAGCCATATTAATAGCATATTGTGCTGCTCTACGACTTCTGAAAAAACCAAATTTCGTATCATCTGCCACTGGAGCATCGACAGATGTGATAGGTGGTGCATTATATCTTCCTAATTGATATGGCTAAAATATTCCTAACAGGTGGCACAGGATTTCTAGGTTCATATATTCTAAGATTCCTAATAAGAGATGGGCATGAGATATATGCGACACAAAGGACCCACAGTAAGATGGATCATATTGCAGATATCAAGGATCAAATTAATTGGACCATTTGTGATATAGAAGATGTGGATCAATATGATGAACTCATAGATAATGAAACTATTATCATTCATGCTGCGGCAAAAATCTCATTTGACAAAAAGCATCAAGGCAAAATGCATCGAGTTAATGTAGATGCCACAAGATTATTAGTAAATGTTGCTCTTGAGAAGCGTGCAAAAAGATTCATACACATCAGTAGCATAGCTGCGTTAGGACGGTATCATGACAATAGGGCAATAGATGAGAATATAGAATGGGAAGACAGCCCTCATCATACTACCTATGGTATATCCAAGCAAATGGGAGAAAGAGAAGTATGGCGGGGACGTGCCGAAGGACTAGATGTTGTGATCCTCAATCCTTCACTTATTCTGGGAGCTGGCTATTGGAATAGTAGCAGCTCCAATATTCTAAGGCAACTAGATAGAGGATTATCCTTTTATCCAGAAGGAATGACAGGGATGGTAGATGTTAGAGATGTAGCCAAATTGGCAAGTCTAGCTATTACGAAAGAGGTCACAGGTCAGCGGTACATAATATCAGCCGAGAATCGTACTTATAAGGATTATTTCGCTTTTACCTGCAAGGAACTGGATCGGAAAATTCCGCATAGACCGCTAACAAAAATTTGGAGATCTCTTGCTTGGAGAAGTTCTGGAATATATGCTGCTATATCGAGAAAATCACAACTGGTTACCAGTCAAAACATGGCTGCATCTGCATCCTCTACCAAATATGATAATCAAAAATCTATAAACGACTTTGGTTACAGTTATACAACGATAGAAAAAACCTGGCTTGACGCTGCTCAAAGCTATAAAAAGGCAAAAATAGAGTCTAGGTCGTGGGGAACATTAAGCATTGAGGGATTTTAAGGGCATTCCTATTAAATTAGTGGCTCTATCACTTAACCAACTGATATTTATTTCGCATTTTTAGGTCATTCTCCATCAACAAATCATAGTGAATACCAATACAATCTATATAAAATCATTATTGACATTTCTACTCTTGGGCATTCTGTGCCTTTCTTCTTGCAAATCTTCAAAAAATACCAATGAGGCAAGCAATGAGACTTCTCAGCAAAGTGGTATATATAGTGATAAAGTTAGTGCTCAGATCAAAGAAGGTATCTCCCCTGCAACTATTGAGAAAAAATATGCTGAGTACAAATTAACTTATAAGGGTTTGACCAGTAAGAGTCAGAATATTATGCTATTCACCTTTGATGATAGTTTGATATCCAATGAAGACATGGTAAAGAAGTTATCCAAAGATAAAGATGTGGTATCTGCCACTTCACTTTCAAGTATTACAAAAACATCTAAAGTATCCAGGAGCTCCGATAAAAAAACGGTTAATCCTGTCAAATAAAATTATACTCAGACATGAATAGACTACTCACTCTTGTATTTTTAGTAGGTACGATCTCTCTTAGTTTGACTGCTCAGACAGTCGAAACTATTCCAAATGAGACAAGCTTAACTTATGCGGTAAAATATGGTTCAGTCAATGTGATGGAATCTAATAATTTCATCGCTGATCCAACCAAGACCAAATTGGCAAGGCAAGACAATAAAAGAAATCGAAATTTTGAAAAGCGATTTCCTCAGAACATATTAAGACCGGAGCTTGAACATCAAGGACCAGATAAACTTCGTCAGAAGGATTTCCCTTTAACAAAAAACAGACCATTACAAGTATTTCTTAATGTGGATGGCTTGGATAATGGTAATGCGCCACAAGACCCATCTGGAGATGTTGGCGAATCATTATACCTCCAAGCCGTCAATGCTACACTTATAGCTGCATATGACAAAGTTACTGGAGAAGAAGTAGGGCGATTTACTGGCAACACATTGTGGCAACCTTTGGGTACTATATCAGGTGGAGATCCAATCATATTGTATGATCAGGAGCTTAGCAAATGGGTCATCACTGAATTTCCTGGAACTTTTGGAGCAAATGGAAACAGACTTCTTGTGGCCGTATCTCAAACTGAGGACCCTCTTGGAAGTTATGATGTCTACGCCTTTAATACACCTTCATTCCCTGATTATCCAAAATATGCTGTTTGGAATAATGCTTATGTAGTCACTACCAACGAAGGTGGTAGAGGTGTCTTAGATGCATACTTTATCAATAGAGATGAGATTACAAGTGGTGCTCAGAATGTAAGAATTCTAGCCACACAAGTGAATGGCACCAATGGTTCAGAACAAGGCTTTATAGTAAGTACTCCTGTGGATTGGTCAGGGGAGACTCCTCCAAATAGCGATACACCACCATGTACTGTCTCATTAGCAGATGCGTCATGGTCATTTAATCAAAATGAAGATGAAGTAGTAGTAGACGAATACGTTATTGATTGGGTGGATGAAACTATTTCAACACAAAGAACAAGAATTGAAGTTGCTCCATATGATTCAAATCCATGCAGATCAAATGGAGTAGGATTTTCGTGCATACCTCAGCCTGGAGCCAATGGCCTAGATGGACTGCCAGAGATTATTACATTCCAGCCTCATTACAGAAATTTTGGGACACATGAGAGTATGGTTTTCAACTTTATCACTGATGTAACTGATGGTGATGACTTATCAGGAATAAGATGGATCGAATTAAGAAAGACAACAGGCAATCCTTGGTCATTATTTCAAGAAGGCACCTTTGCACCATCTGATGACTTACACAGATTTATGTGTGGTATTGCCTTAGATGGATCTGGCAATATCGGCATGGCTTACAGTGTATCTTCAGAGGATACACCTGCTGGACTAGCTGTTACTGGAAGATTGAGTACAGACCCTCTTGGCATCATGACCTTAGGAGAAATCCCTATCGTGGACGGCGAAGGAGGACTGGCTACTTTTGGACGATTTTCTGACTATTCTCACATCACAACTGACCCAGTAAATCCAAATATTTTTTGGTTTACCGGTGCTTATGCTGACGGTGGATCAACCGCTACAAGGATTATCTCTTTTCAAACTCAAAATTCTGATTTTGATATTTCTCCTATAGATTTACTTTCTCCCGTAAGTGGTCCAGGGCTTACTTCAGAAGAAACAATAGAAATCAGTATAAGGAATAGTGGCATCAATCCTGCCACAAACATTTCAGTTGGGTATCAATTTGAAAATGGTCCTCTCATAGAAGAAGTCTTACCGATTACATTAGCTCCAGATCAAGAAATCACACATGCATTTTCCAATCAAACTGTAGATATGGAAGCACTTGGTGAATATGATATTAAATTGTTTGCCACTTTTGGATTGGATCAGTTTCTTGGAAATGATACAATCAATAGAGTAGTTAATCATCTTCCTTTTCTTGATTTAGAAGTGTCAGATGTAAGGACACCATTCGAATCTGTCTGTGGAGAAACATCAGATATTAGTTTCTTTTTGAGAAATTTAGGTGCAGATGCGGTTACTCAAGCGACAATATCTATAGAGGTAAATGGTACATTAGACCAGGAATTTTTGTTCGAAGGCAATTTGGTCAGTGGAGATCAAATTGAGTTATCTGCAGCAATTGGTAGTATACAACTAGGCAGTAATCAAATTACAGTTACAGCCAGCCAACCAAACAATGGAATAGATCAACTGCCTGGTGACAATTCTGCTTCGAGAATAGTTGGAGGCAACACACTAGGAACTCCTGTAGTGCTTAATCTTACGGCAGATGGTTTCCCTACAGAAACTAGTTGGGCACTCTTTAATGCAGATACTAACGAGTTAGTAACAGATAGTGGTGGCCCACTATCCGGAGATGTAGCTCTGACAACTGTATCTACTCAATTTTGTCTTAACCCTAACCAGTGCTACAGATTTGAAATATATGATGAATTTGGAGATGGATTGACAGCGATTGGATTCCCTGATGGCGGCTATGAGATTGTAGACCAGGATAGTATGGTACTCGCATCTCTACTGAATGCCAATTTTGGAACAGAAGAATTAAATGAATTTTGCCTTTCTTCCGAATGTAACCTAGAGGCTGAGTTTGTAGTAGAAGATGCAAGTGGCACCAGTAACGGATCCATATTAGTAGAAGTCACCAACGGAAGAGGACCTGATTTTGAATACAGTATTGATGGCACAAATTTTCAAGAAGATAATTTCTTCGACAATCTTCCTGGTGGCATATATACTGTAACTATAAGGGATAACTTTGGATGTGAATTAGAACAATCTGTCACCGTGCCAGGTGAAACCGCAGTTCAAGATATTGGCGAAGATGGCAGCATAATTATCTTTCCGAATCCAACGACTGGTGAATTCAATATTCGAATTTCTGGCTTGAATACTGATAGAGTTACCTTACCTGTAACTTTATATAACCTTGATGGCCAAGTTATCCAAAGAACCACTATTGCTACTTTTGACAGCGTATATAAGGGTATGGTTTCATTATTTCATTATCCAAAAGGTATCTACCTTATAAAGGTAGACATATCTGAGAATGAACATATTTTAACCAGAGTCACCAAGCAATAAATAAAATATACCTTATCAAAAGCCCTGTGAGATTCACAGGGCTTTTTTTTAATGTTACTCTACCAATATTATCACGTCTATACAACATACCATTGAATCAAATCTTTTGAGACTCAGACTTTTATTTATTATCCTTTTGCCTTTCATTTCAGTGCATCTGTCTTCACAATGCACCCAAGCTGTAAGAATAGATTTCGTAAGTATAGATTACAAACCTGGTTGTGATTTTGGAGATAGTAATGGTCTAGATCCAAAACTGGATATCTTTATTCCAGGTGGCAGCCTAATATACACCTCCCATTATAGTGACCAAAATCAGGTAACAGGACCTATGGATGGGGTCCCAATTGATGATACTGTCTCAGACAATGAATGTGGCAATTTTGATGTAGGATTTACAATTAGAGATTTGGAGAGTACCGCTACAAGCTTTGATGTGGCAGTAGAAATGTATGAGAAAGACAGTAATGTTTTAAATGACCAGTGTGACGAATACGAAATACTTTTTGATGACAATCTTAGCGTAGGTACGCATACATTTGACTTTACGGAAGGATCAGGTCAAATAGATGTCGGCGGATGTATGGTATATAATTACATCATACAAAGACGCTTTGCAGGTGGAGTGACCATAGACGAAAACAGCACCATATGTCCAGGCGATACAATCTTTATAAATGGAACCGCTTATCATCAAAACAATGCATCTGATAACATAATTATTCCTGGCACTCCTAATGCCTGTGATTCTACGATCATAGTCGCACTTCAATTTTTCACCGATATACCATTAGAACTAATTAGTCAAGATACCTTGTGTCCAGAAGGTACACAATCCATATCGACTACAGCTGACTATGACACCTACATTTGGAGTACAGGTGACACTACCAGAGAAATAACAGTAGCCTCTAGTGGGAGATATACAGTCACCGTTACCTCTATCAATGGTTGTGAACAGATAAGTACTTTTGACATACAAGAGGTGGAAACTATAGCTCCTCAGATTATGGGGGATAGTACGTATTGTGAAGGAAGCAGTACAAATCTGGAAGTCAGTACGACAGCAAACACTATCACGTGGAGTACCGGAGCTAATCAAGATAATATCATTGTAGACATACCTGGAGAATATGGTGTAACAGTAACGGATAACTTTGCATGTACCTCTTCAGATGTTATCAATGTGATTGAAGTTCCTAGACCAGTAATCGAATTGGATAATGCTCTGGAAATATGCCAGGGTGATTCTCTAATGCTTAGCACGACCTTGCCATTTATCGAATACAGATGGAGCAGTGGTAATACATCAGATACTGATACTATTACCGAAGGAGACGAATACAGCCTCATAGTAACTGATGATGCAGGATGCACGAATTCCTTATCATTCTCTGTCACAGAATTTGATAGGCCAATTCCCGTTTTCGATACTGCTCCTTTACTTTGTAATGATAATCCAGTAACCCTTAGCTTGACAGAATCTTTTGCTACATATCTATGGTCTGATAATTCCACTGAAAGTACATTGATGATAACAGAAGGAGGGGACTACTCTGTGACAGTCACTAGTAGCAATGGATGCGTGGCTTCTCAATCCATTAATGTAGATGAGAATGTCCAACTTATTGCTGAGATAGAAGGCAACACTGAGATATGTGATGGAGATGTGGCAGTGTTGGAAGAAAATACGCCTGGGGTGAGTCATATCTGGAATGACGGGTCTACTAATAATACTTTAGAAACCAATCTATCGGGTACTTACTCTGTCACCATTACAGATATAAATGGCTGTACAGCTACTAATTCTATTGAGGTAAATATACTGCCAAGGTCCGTAAGTACTTTCAACCTAATCACTTGTGATATAACTATGGTTGGTGTCGTAGAATCAGAAATTCCTAATGGCACCCCATGTCCCGACATCGAAGTCATATCTACTGAGCTTGGACAAGATGAAGAGTGTTCTCTTCTAGCGACTGTAAATGTCCAGTCAACAACCTGTACTGAAGCGACGGATGGCTCAGCGCAAATATCTCTTACTGGTCCCTCAGAACTCCTCAATTTAGTGCTAACCATACAAGGTCCAAACAATGATTTGGATAGTATTATTACGACACTTCCTTTTGACCATACCTTTACTGGATTAGGAAGAGGCATGTTTGACCTTTTTCTGACTAGTCAAGGGGAGCTATTACTGATGGACTCATTCGAGATACAATCGAATATCATTGAACCTGAAATTTTGAGTGACCTTACTATCAGCCAAGGAGAAGATGTCACACTAGAAAGTCCTTTTGATGCTGCAGAATTCAATCCGATATTTTGGTCTTCACCAAGTGGAAAGCTATGTGAGGATTCGTGCCCTCAGGTCATTATAGCGCTGGACTCTACAACTACATTTACCTTAACGCGAATAGAGGTCTCTACTGGTTGTGAGATTACAAGTGAGCAGCGAGTTATTGTTAGGCCAGATACTGAGGTTTATATTCCTACGGTTTTTAATCCAACCTTAGCTGGTGATGATGCGATCTTCCAACCTCTAGGTCCAGGAAGTTCAAGCATATTATCTATGCAAGTGTACGACAGGTGGGGTAATCTTGTATTCAATGCTAATGATGTCGAAACTGGTTGGGACGGAAGAGTCAATGGTCAAAATGCCGCTGCAGGAGTGTACGTATAC
>CAZPUF010000062.1:0-14484 GCA_964589705.1 uncultured Saprospiraceae bacterium
GCTATTATGGATAATATTATAAAGAATGTGTATTATATTTATCATCCAAGTATGGATAATACAGAAATTTATAACAAGGCAAAGAAAAAGGTCAAAAAGAAGAAGCAATTTTTTTATGATTTAATTGCATACCTAGGAATCATGACCTTGTTATATATAATAATGCGGTTTAAAAATGGCGGACAGTATTTACCCGTTTATATTGTCGGATTGTGTTGGGGAATAGGTTTGCTCTCACATTATTTTCATGTATTCGGGACAGAACACTTGGGAGGGTTTGGCATTAATCCTAATTGGGAAGAGGAAGAGTTAGAAAAAGAAATTGACCGATTAACTTATCAAAGAGAGTTAAAGGAGCAATTGGCGAAAGAACAATCTCTTCTAGAAGACTTAGAAAGATTAGAACTCAAGGAGCTTAAAAAAAATAACTAATTAGAACTCTCTCTATTTTGATATGAGTATACTGCTCAAGTCTTAGTAATAGACCTTCTTGTAAATAAAAGAACCAACCATAACATATTTAGTCTATTATGATTGGTTCTTATCAAGGTTTTCTACAACTTAAATTCTATCCCCTGTGCTAGCGGAAGTTCCTTGCTGTAATTAATGGTATTTGTCTGACGTCTCATATAGGCTTTCCATGAATCTGATCCTGATTCTCTACCGCCACCTGTTTCTTTCTCTCCTCCGAAAGCACCACCTATCTCCGCACCACTGGTCCCTATATTGACATTGGCGATACCGCAATCTGAACCAGCTGCAGATAAGAACAGTTCTGCTTCTCTAAGATTAGTCGTCATGATTGCTGAAGACAAACCTTGCGGTACATTATTCTGAATTTTTATAGCATTCTGCAAATTGCCTTTGTACTTCATGATGTATAATATAGGGGCAAAGGTTTCATGCTGGATAATAGATAAATTGGGTTTAACTTCTGCCACACAAGGCTTCACATAGCAACCACTACTGTATTTCTTACCACCTAGAACTCTACCAGGTATAAGGAAAGTACCACCTTGTTCTTCGACTTGCTTGATGGTGTTTTTGTAAGCATCTACAGCATCAGTGTCTATAAGAGGCCCTACATGGTTCTTAGGATTAAGTGGGTCACCTATCTTTAATTGGTCATAAGCCTTGACCAAAATCTTTTTGACTTTATTATATACTTTGTCATGTACAATTAATCTTCGAGTAGACGTACATCGCTGACCACAGGTCCCTACTGCACCAAATACAGCACCACTCAGCACCAAGTCTAAGTCAGCATCTGGTGTGATGATGATTGCATTATTTCCACCCAATTCTAATAAGGTCTTACCCAGTCTCTGTGCTACCGTAGCACCGACTATCTTACCCATTCTTGTACTCCCTGTGGCAGATATCATAGGGACATTAGTGTCAGTAGTCATATATTCTCCAACTTCTGCACCTCCAGTAATTATAGAGCTTACCCCTTCAGGGACCTTATTCTTTTTAAGTACATCTTGTAGGATATTCTGACAAGCGACAGTACACATAGGTGTCTTTTCGCTGCCCTTCCATATGCACACATCTCCACAGACTAAGGCGATCATGGCATTCCAAGACCACACGGCAACAGGGAAGTTAAATGCAGAGATAATGCCGACGATGCCTAGTGGATGCCATTGCTCATACATGCGATGCATTGGTCGCTCACTATGCATGCTGAGTCCATAAAGTTGTCTTGACAAGCCGACTGCAAAATCGCAGATATCTATCATCTCTTGTACCTCACCCCATCCTTCTTGTAGTGATTTTCCCATCTCATATGATACCAGTCTGCCCAGCATATCTTTATGCTCTCTCAAGGCATTGCCATATTGTCTGACGACTTCTCCTCGCTTAGGTGCTGGCCACTGACGCCATTCTTCAAAGGCTTTTTGAGCGGTTTTTACGACTTTATTATAATCAGCTTTTGAGGTGGTACTTACATTGCCAATAAGTTTTCCATCTACAGGAGAGTGGGAAGCTATCATTGGTGATCTTCCTTTCCAGGATTTTAATCCAGTAGAAGTACCAGCATTAGACCGTGTAAGACCAAGCTTTTTAAGTTTTGAAACATTCATAGTTAAGTTCTTGTTTTAGTCCTGCAAAAGTATGGAAAATGAGACTCATCATTCAAGATTTAAGATTTTGTATATCTGTAGAATAATGATTGTCAATAGATTAATCGACATAAACAATAGATAATGGAAAAATTTGATGCAATAATAATTGGAGCTGGCTCGGCAGGATTAGGTTGTTTGGGTATGGCCAAAGAGTTGGGATGGCGAAGTGTTATCGTAGATAAGAGTGAGGAACACATTGGTGGAGATTGTCTCAATTTTGGTTGTGTACCTAGCAAAGCACTCATCCATGTAGCCAAGTATTTCTATGGTGCCAAGCAAGCCACTCGATTTGGATTGAATACTTCTGGCAAGGCCAATTGGTCAGAAGTCATCCAGTTTGTACATGATAAGCAGGCCGTTATCAGAGCTCACGAAAGTGCAGACTACCTCAGACAGAATGGAGAAAATCTTGTTATTGGTGCTGCCACCTTTAAAGACAAAAACACCATAGAGGTCAATGGGCAGTTGTACAAAGGCGATAAGATATTTATCTGCACAGGTTCACATCCACGGCACATTCCATTTAAAGGCATAGAGGATGTGAATTGGTTTAATAATGAGACGCTGTTCTATGACATGAAAACCTTGCCTGAAGAGTTAGTGGTGATCGGGGGTGGTCCTATTGGTTGTGAAATGGCGCAGGTATTTCAGCGGCTAGGCTCTAAGGTTAGTATTATAGATAGAGCAGACAGATTACTTGGCAAGGAGCGAAAGGAAGCTAGTGAGATACTTCAAGCACAATTTGATAGAGAGGGCATCCAAATGTACTTTAATCACGATGTTGTCAGATTCGAAAATGGGAATGCAGTGATTATTAAGAACAGAGCTACAGAAGAAGAACAGACCTTATCTCTGGATGCTTGTTTGTTGGCAGTAGGGAGAGGGATGAATCATGGATCGTTGGATGTAGCCGCAGCCGGTCTGGAAGAAACCGAAAGAGGAAAGCTCATTATCAATGATTATCTCCAAACCACAGAGTCCCACATCTATGCAGTAGGAGATGCAGCTGGCATGTACCAGTTTTCTCACGGCGCTGAAAAGCATGTCAACTTACTGAGACATAATTTCAATAAAATCCTAGACAAGAAACATCACATCAAAGGCTTATCCTGGGTGACATTTACAGAACCAGAGATTGCGACCTTTGGATACACAGAACAATATTTGCAGGAAAATAAAATTGATTACTGGAGACAAGACCAAGTATTTGATAAGGATGACAAGGCCATTACTGCTGAATATGATTATGGAAAAATCACTTTGTTTGTTACGAAAGAGAAGAACAAGCTAAAGCGAAAAATTCTAGGGGGTACTATTGTGTCTCCTAATGCAGGAGAGATTATGCAAGAGCTTCACTTGGCGACTACGGCAGATCTTTGTCTGGCAGATTTCATGGACAAGGTGTATGCTTACCCAACAGCGTCTAGAATTAATCAGCAAACAATTAAGGGAATAGTAAATTACAAAGGATAATTACTCATCCAACCACTTTCTAAAGGAGGGAGTCTTAGCGGTACTGGTATAGATGTTATCTTTCCTTTTTGTGATAGATATAGACATTCTGTTTTTGAAATGGGTTTCTATCTTTAGGATATAATCTATATTGACAATCTCACTTCTGTTAATTCTAAAAAATTTTTGAGGGTCTAGGCTTTGCTCTATCTTGCTTATTGAAAAATTGACAATATGTTTGTCACCCATATCATCATAGGCTAAGCAGAAATCGCCATTGGCTTCGAAGGAGGTGATGTGCTCAGTCTGAAGAATTTTAATACCAGTCTTTTTCTTTATAGAAAATCGACTTTTGTACTTTTTTTGTTCTCCTTCTACGATGGATCGCAACTCACTTAATAGGTTCTTATCTAAAGCATGGTCTTTACCGAAAAGCGAATGATACTTTTCCAAAGCTTCGGTAAAGTGTTCTTCTGTATACGGTTTTAACAGGTAGGCTATGCCGTTGGTTTTAAAAGCTTTGAATAAAAAATTATCAAAAGCGGTGCAAAATACAATTGGACAAGAAAGATGACCATGCTCAAAGATGTTGAAAGAGAGGCCATCCAGTAATTCTATATCAGAGAATATGAGATCTACCTCTTTCTCAATTAACAACTTACCCTCAGTGATTGATCGCCCCCAACCGACAAGCTGCACGTTAGGTATGTGTGCCCTTATTAATTTAAGCAATTTCTCATAAGCAGGAATTTCATCTTCCAGAATAATTATTTTCATACTTAGACAATTAATAGGGTCGGGAGAGTAACTTGATAATGAATATCCTCAGTAATTTTTACAGGTAGATCACTTAGCAGTCTATATCTTGATAATAAATTATTCAGTCCAATTCCATAAGAATCGGACACTTTGTCTTTTTTTCTCAGGTTGTTCGTGACAGTAATGGATTCTGTAGTGATATCTATTGTTGTCTTAATTGGATTATTATGATCTGCAAAGTTATGCTTGACTACATTCTCTATGAGTGTCTGCAGTACGCCAGGAGGAATCAATATCTTATCTATATCTGTGTTTTTTTGTATTGTAAATTGATAAGCATTCCCAAATCGTTGCTCTAATAAATAGATATAATTCTTTGCAAAGGAAAGTTCTTCTTCCAGAGATACAACTTCATCATCCTTGGTGCTAATAAGGTATCTGTAGAGTTGTGATAATTTATTGACATAGGTTTTAGCTCTTTGGGTATCTGTATCTATTAGAGCATCCAAAGTGTTCAAATTATTAAAGAGAAAATGTGGATCTATTTGAGATTTTAGCAACCGAAGTTCGTTCTCTTTCTTTTCCTTTTCTCTTTGCTGTATAGTCAACTGAGCATCAAAAAATCGCTTACCCATTAGCAAAGCTATTAGCATTCCCGCATTCTGTGTAGTAGATATTAGACCCCATAGCCATAAATTAGGTTTAAGAAAATTTCTGAATATTTTTCCAGCAGTTAAATTGGAAAAAGTGTCTAGATCTATAATCCTGTAAAGTATTGTTTCTGTCGATCCTAGTACAACTAATACTAATACGATTAACGGAAAGAGTACTATGTAGTTCCTATTAGGCAAGTATCTTGGCAATAGCACATAGGCAATCAAGTATGTTGCGAGAATAGTAAAGACGAAATAGATCAATGCATTTCCAACGATTACACTCAGAGAATTTTCAGGACTCCAAGCATCAGCAAGTGTTACGGGTAAGCCTACACAGAAGTATAATACAAAGACGATGAGGTCCGACCTAGATATATTCATATTAGATGAAGATAGGACTAACTTATTATTTGCATAAAAGGCTACCATATTTTTTGATAGCCTTTTATTACAATTAATTGTGTGACTATTGTTGAGCTCGTCTTAGTTCTTCAGAGGCACTACCAGCCGTTTTCTTTTTTGACTTAAGGTGCTGGTTGCCAAACTTGTAACTTATTTTAGCACTGACAGTGGGCGCCTGCCATCTGACGACTAAGTCTAAATCTTGCTGAAAGTCTACATTTGCATGCCAGAATCTATTGACAAAATCTTCCACTCCAAGGCTAACTTTCATCTTTCTATCAAGAAACTTTTTCGATAGACCAAAGCTACTTCCATAGAGATATTCTGATTGAAAGATACCTTCTTGGGCGCCACTGGTATACCATCCGCCCAACTCTCCTTGGATATCGCCCGGCAGTTCGAATTCAGCTTGTAGAAAAGCGGTGGCATTCCATCTTGATTCTAGAAACTGATCTCCAATATAGTTTGAGTCATAGCTATTTCGACTCATAATCACACCAGAGTAACCAGAGATACCTGGAATAAAATCTAAAGGAAAAAACAGACTCGTGCTGAATTGTTCTTGTAGCTCAAAGTTGACATCTATCTTAAAGGCTTCTTCATTGGTTCTTTCTTGTTCTGTGACTTCTACAATGGCATCGCTTGATCGTTTGTATTCGATATTAAAGAATGGTTGTCCCTCATAGGATAGAGTAAATTTAGCACTATGAGTAAGTTGTGGTCTCAAGTTAGGATTGCCTCTTTGAGATGTAAATGGATCAATATAAAACACGAAAGGATTCAGAGATGAATATCTTGGTCTTTCTATTCTGCGACTATAAGAAATTGTGGACTTCAATGGTCCACCCAGCTCTCTCGATAATGAAAAACTTGGGAATAACCTTTTTATGTTTCTTACTTGAATGGAATCAATAGTTAGCGAATTTCCTACAGAATGACTATCCTCATATCTCAAGCCTGCTGTCCCTGACCACTTCCCAGTTATCCAAGATATCTTGCCGTAAGCGGCCGCAATGCGTTCGTCGAAGAGATAGTGATTACTTTGTTGTGGATTCGAAAACCATGATATATTAGTTCGGTTCTCTGCCTGTAAGTTATTATCTAGGTTTGCTTGGCTATATTTTATACCAGTCTTGAGATCGAATACTTTATTAAGTGGTTTGCTATAATCTAATGTCACCGCAGTAATTTTTGTATCACCGGGTTGATCATATCGTTGACCAAGAGAAGTCGTATCTAAGTTATTGGTGGTTGTAAGCGTGTTGTAACTCTGTGTTTGATATCTGGCATTACTGAAGTCCAATTCAAGTTTTTGACCCGAGGTGTCTATTTCAAAAATGTAATATGGATTCAAAGAATAGTATTGCCAAGACCTGTCTATATCATTGACGGAATTCAAGGCATAATCTTGGGCTGTAGATTTAAAGAGGTCTACCTGTGTACCATTATTTGCTTGATATTGATTTTCGTTGACATATACTTTTGAGGACCACCCTAGTCTGTGTCTGTCTGTTACATCCCAATCCAATCTTATATTTCCTCTATATGTGTCAGGTGTAGCCAACTCTACATTAAGTTGAGAATACTGTCCATCTACCTGATCTGCAATATTTGTTAGATTTCTAGTTATCTCTAGCTCTTCAACCCAAGCATTTCTTGCATAGCCTATGCCACCAGAGATATTAAGATTACCGGCATAATGACTGAGCTGAAGCCCCGTATTATAATCCCACAATCTGTTGCCTTTACCCACGCCAACACTCACAGAACCATTGGTCCCAAATAGGCTATTCTTTTTCAAGATAATATTGATAATAGGACCTTTACCGGATGCTTCATATTCAGCACCCGGTTGGTGGATGATCTCTACTTTCTTAATGTTGTCACCCGGCATATCTCTCAATAGAGACTGGATGTCCATATACTGTGTGCTTTTGCCATTGAGAAGTATAGTAGGAGAGCCAGAACCTGCTAAGTTGAGCCTGTCTCTGATGACAATCATTCCGGGCACTTTTTTCATAACATCCAAGAGATTACCCCCTGTATTGGTGATATTCCCATCCACATTGACGATTAGCTTATCCGCTTTCTGTTCCATTAATGGTGCTTTGTCTACAATCTCTACGGTGGATAGTAGTTGACTATCTGGGGCTAAGATTAAGTCTAGTGTAGGAGGTGTAGAGTATGGGATTTCAAAGATAGAGCTGCTTTTGTCTGCATATCCCAACATGCTTGCAGTGATATAATAGGATCCTTCTTTGAGGTTCGGCAGAGAGAATTGACCCTCATCGTCAGTAGATTCTGCTAATACGATGGTACTATCAACGGCATTATATAGTGCAACGGTCACAAAGAAGATGCCTTGACCTTGATTATCTGAAATAGTACCTGAGATGTCTTGTGCAGACATAATTTGGAAAGAGAGTAAAGCCAAGAATGTGATCAGTGTTTTCATTGTTTGATGTTTTGCTCCTTCAAATCTAGTATCGAATCAAAGCAGCTACCACTGCATTCCGTCCAACTGGGATAAAACATCTACGAATCAGGACAAAATTATGTCTACAGTCTTGTGGATGGATTCCCAAATAACCCTCATATTTATTAGCTATTACGCCAATATGGCATATCTTCTTCATTGGTACAATATATGATCTGCAACATATGTTAATAGCAAGAACCGCAGTTAAACCGTATCTTGCGACTCTTCAGCACTCTCACTTGCTGTATCACCATTTTTACAAGATATTCTAAGTAGTTATGTTAGGTTTTATAAAGAAAGTTTTTGGTACCAAATACGACAAGGATGTCAAATCCATAATGCCGTATGTAACGCAGACAAATGAATTTTTTGGACAATATGGCAGTCTCTCTAATGATGAGCTTAGAGATAAGACCCTGTATTTCAGGTCCAGAATTGCTGATCATCTAGAAGGAATCAACCAAGACATACACAATGCCAAGGATAAAGTGAAGTCAGAAACTGATTTATCCTTAAAGGAAGATATCTATAGAGAAATAGACGAACTCGTCAAGGACAGAGATAAACATTTGGAAGATGTCTTGTTGGATATCTTACCAGAAGCTTTTGCGGTTGTCAAAGAAACGGCCAGAAGATTCAGTGAGAATACAGAGATAAGCGTAAGGGCGACTCAGCAGGACAGAGATCTGGCAGCTGCTGGCAAAGATTTTCTGGAGATTCAGGGTGATACCGCTATCTATAAGAATACTTGGATGGCTGCCGGAGGGCAAATCACTTGGAATATGGTCCATTATGATGTACAACTCATTGGTGGATTTGTGCTTCACTCGGGTAAGGCTGCTGAGATGCAAACTGGAGAGGGAAAAACATTGGTAGCCACACTACCAGCATACCTCAATGGGCTCTCACAAATGGGAGTACACGTTATTACTGTTAATGATTATTTGGCAAGAAGGGACTGTGAGTGGGTCGGACCTATTTTTCAGTTTCTACATCTGACATTAGACTGCATAGATAAGTATAAGCCACATTCTCCAGAAAGAGTGGCGGCATACAAGTGTGATATTACCTACGGGACAAACAACGAGTTTGGCTTTGATTATCTAAGAGATAATATGGTAAGGTCGCTTGACGAAAAGGTACAAGCGAAGCATCATTATGCCATGATAGATGAGGTGGATTCAGTATTGATAGATGATGCGAGAACACCACTCATTATCTCGGGCCCAGTACCAGCAGGTACAGAAGAGCAAGAGTATATAACCCTCAAACCAAAAGTGGAGCGACTTATAAATGCTCAGAGAAAGAAGGCAACAGAGTATCTAGCAGATGCCAAAAGACTTTTCTCTGCTGGTAATACAGGTCATGAAGAAGGAGATGCTGGAATGGCTCTTCTAAGAGCTTACCGTTCATTGCCTAAGTACAGACCACTGATTAAGTTTCTAAGTGAAGAGGGTGTCAAGGCTTTACTACAGAAGGCTGAGAATTTCTACATGGCAGAACAAAACAAAAACATGCACTTGGTGGATGTAGAGCTTTTGTTTGTGATCGATGAAAAGAATAGAAGTGTAGAATTGACGGATCATGGTGTGGAATTCATGTCCAAAGGAGAGAATGATTCCAATTTTTACGTACTACCAGATATCGCTAGTGAGATGCAAGAGATTGAGGCTGAAGCAGCAGATACAGGTAGTGATATGGCCGATAAGAAGGCTGATCTGATGCAAGATTATTCTCTAAAATCTCGTCGATTACACGCGGTGAATCAGCTACTAAAAGCCTATACCTTATTTGAGAAGGAAGAGGAATATGTTGTTATCGATGGTCAAGTAAAAATCGTAGATGAACAGACGGGTAGGATGATGGAAGGCAGGAGATATTCTGATGGACTACACCAGGCATTGGAAGCCAAAGAAAATGTAAAGGTCGGAGATATCACACAGACTTATGCAACCATTACTTTGCAGAACTATTTCCGGATGTATCACAAGTTAGCCGGAATGACGGGTACAGCTGAAACGGAAGCTGGCGAGCTTTGGGAGATTTACAAATTAGATGTAGTGGTTATTCCAACCAACAGACCAATTGTCAGAGATGACAGAGAAGATTTGGTCTATAAGACAGCCAGAGAAAAATTCAATGCTGTCATAGATGAGATAGGTAATCTAACTAGTCAGGGAAGACCAGTGCTTGTGGGTACAACGACGGTAGATGTCTCAGAGAAACTTAGCCGAATGCTCAATCTGAGGGGAATCAAGCACAATGTCCTCAATGCCAAACAGCACCAACGAGAGGCAGAAATTGTAGCAGCAGCAGGACATCCTGGTGCGGTAACGATAGCCACCAACATGGCGGGTAGAGGGACTGATATCAAATTGTCAGATCAAGTAAAAGCAGCAGGAGGTCTGGCGATCATCGCTACGGAAAGACATGATTCTCGACGTGTAGACAGACAGTTGAGAGGTCGTGCGGGAAGGCAGGGAGATCCAGGAAGCTCACAATTCTATGTGTCATTGGAAGATAAGTTAATGAGGCTCTTCAATTCGGATAAGATATCCAAAGTGATGGATAAGCTAGGCCACCAAGAAGGAGAGGTGATTCAACACTCCATGATTACCAAGTCGATAGAGCGGGCTCAGAAAAAAGTAGAGGAGAATAACTTTGGTATCAGAAAGAGACTACTGGAGTATGATGATGTGATGAATATCCAACGAGAGGCGGTCTATAACAAAAGAAATAATGCGCTCTCTGGAGAACGATTGTCTGTGGATCTATATAACATGATTATGTCACTGACAGAGAGCCTTGTCGAAGACCACAAATCTGGCGGAGATTATACCACCTTTAGAAATGACAGTTTGAGAATACTTTCTATGGAGCCAGGCATAGATGAAGCCACATTTACTGAAGGCAATGTTGGAGAGTTGGTCAAGATGTACCAGCAAAATGTACAGGAGGGATACGAAAGAAAATCTGATAGGATTAGAGAGTTGCTCTTACCTATAATAAGGAACGTATATGAGAATCAAGGCCATCAGTACAAACGTATACGGGTACCTTATGAGACGACTTCAAGAGAACAGCAGTTACAGATAGCCGCAGACCTTGAGCCAGCCGTAGAGTCTGAAGGTGAATCTATCATGAAAGATATAGAGAAAGCCATCACCTTGGCGTTGATAGATGAGAACTGGAAAGAGCACTTGAGAAACATGGATGAACTCAAGGATTCTTCGCAAGCCGCATCTTTTGAGCAGAAGGATCCATTGGTCATCTATAAGATGGAAGCGTATAATTCATTTGAAGGACTCATCTATAAAATCAATTATGATGTAATGTCTTACCTCATGGGAGGTAAACTGAATGTACAGGCACCAGAGGAAGTAAGAGAAGCCAGACAGAAAAAAACAGACTTCAAAAGAGTAAGGACTAATAAAGATCAAGAAGCAGTAAAGCGGGCGGCTGCCAGAGCAGGAAGAGCTGAAGTGCAAAAGCCTGAGACCTTCAGAAGAGAAGAAAAGAAAGTCAAGCGAAATGATCCATGCCCTTGTGGTAGTGGAAAAAAATATAAGCAGTGTCATGGGAAATAATTACGCTAGTATAATATTCCAGCTATATGGCAAATTTAAAATTGGGGGCTTGATGCTCATATTTGTCTTGGCAGGCATGGTGCAAGGAAAGGCGCAGATCATTATCTCGGAGGAACCTGAGATAACCAATCTAATGGAACAATTTAAGCGCCAGAATCAATTGAACAAAGTAGTCAGAGGATGGAAAATTCAAATCCTGACAACCAATGACAGGAGAGAGATGGAAAAGGGTATTGCTGAATTTGAAATACTATATCCGGATATTCCTTACACCTGGGAACACAACCCACCTTACTATCAAGTACGTATTGGTGCATACGAGTTGCGTGAAGACTTAGAACCAATGTTGCTCCAACTCAAACAAGATTTTCCGGCAGCATTACCTGTACAGTCAGAAATGGAAAAGAAGGATCTTATTGAGATTCCAAAATAATTCGATTTAATTATTCTCTGTATTAGATAATCTTGTGATTTGGTAGAATAAGTTTCTAATTTAGAAGCGTAAGTCTATTCAATCACGATATTATAACAAAGTCAAATATGCTCAAGCATAGAATATGTGGTGCTGTTTATCTGGTGATAATTACTCTCTTTATCAGTTGTTCGGATAAAGTAGTCAATGATCAAAAGGCGACGTATTTACACCTAGGGCACATCAGAACAGAAAACCCCGGAGAAGAATCAGTCAATCCCTATTTGTTTGATATCGACTATAGTGATTTTGATATGTTACTATTAGGCGGAGACTTGACGGCAAACTCTTCACTAGCGGATAGTACATTAGTCTATTTGGATAATCTATTTGATCTGGATGATACTAATACGCATTGGATTTTAGGCAATCATGATATAGGAAATATCGATAAGGCATTGACTTATACTAAGAGACCCGAGTTTTATAGCTTCCACAAGAATGATATTACCTTTCTCGTGCTGAATAGTCAGAAAGAATCGCCTGGAGATTGTAAGATCAGACAAGATCAAATAGATTTGATAAAATCAGTAACAGATACCATTTCCGAGTCTTCCCATCTTGTTGTATTATCTCATAAATTATTATGGTTGGCTGGACATGAAAATCTGAAAAAACATGTTGGAAAAGGAAAGTGGGATTGGGCTTGCAATTATCGGTTGGACCACAGTAACTGGAATATTGATATCAGACCAATGTTAGAACATGTACAAAAGAAAACTGACGTCAAGGTTATTTGTATTGCTGGCGATATAGGCAACAATGCCAGAAGCTTTGAAGAAAAGTCAAAAAGTGGAATTATTTATTTGGCGTCAGGATTGTCACTGACCGATATGCCATCTTCAAAGATTCTTATACTTAATCATAATATAACTACAGGCAAATTATCTTGGAAATTTAAGAACCTGATAGAATATGTAAGTAGGCAAAAGAAAATAACACAAAATAAACAAGAGACACAATAGATTCAATTTTGAAATTAATGTCTAAATGTATCTTACAAGCAAGACTTGGATTCATACTAATATTAAATGTCTGCACAGAGAAATACCAGAGTAGGATTAGATTGGGCTTCAATAAGTATTTTTTTTGCTATTGTATTTGTGGGGTGGTTGATGTTATATACTATCAGTTACCAAGGCGAAGGCTCTTTCTGGTTTGACTTTCATTCTATTGTAGGTCGTCAGACAGTTTGGATAGGAGTTGGACTCATAATATTTATTGCAGTATACTCATTAGATTGGCGGATATGGAATAGTTTGGCCTATCCCATCTATGGCTTGACGCTACTGTCACTCATAGCTGTACTGCTCTTTGGAAAGGAAGTTAAAGGAGCGAGCTCTTGGTTTGTTATCATGGGTTATTCTTTTCAACCCTCAGAATTCGCCAAGCTAGGTACTACTTTAGGCGTTTCTGCCTTCCTTGGACAAGCCAATCTTAATATTAATAATCTAAGCAAGATCCTGATTGTAACTGTCCTGTTTCTGGTGCCAGCATTTCTGATATTTTTACAACCTGACGCCGGTACAGCTATTATATTTTTGGCTTTTCTCATACCTCTATTCAGGGCTGGGCTTAATCCCATTATTTATGTATTAGCATCTTCCATAGCTTTTGTATTTATTGGTTCATTGATGTCTACTCCATTTCTCATCCTTTTGATTATCCTCTTGATAATGTATTTGGTGTTGGCATATACAAGCAAACAGAATAGGTTGCCATTAAGTCTCTGGCTTTTACTAACCTTGTTTACACTGGCTAGTTATAATTATTTGGATTACAGAATTATATTTTTGGTGGTCATAGCAGCAAGTGGATACTTCCTTTATCTGACTTTTAGAGAAGCAAAGTATCGACAGATAATTATCAGTGTGGTGTCAACCTTATTTTTTATAGTCCTATCCTTTGGCACACAATGGATGTTTGATAATGTACTCAAGCCACACCAACAGGCCCGGCTCAATGTCTGGCTCAAACCAGACCTTAGTGACCCCAGAGGTGCTCTATATAATATTATACAATCCAAGACAGCGATTGGGTCAGGCGGATTTACTGGAAAAGGATTTTTGGATGGTACAATGACAAAGCTCAACTATGTACCAGAGCAGTCTACGGATTTTATTTTCAGTGTATTAGGAGAAGAGCAAGGATTTATAGGAGCAGCTAGTCTTATTATATTGATGCTGGTCCTGATAATAAGGTTGACAATGATAGGAGAGCGGGCGACTCTACCCTTTGTACGGTACTATGCCTACTCCTTAGCAGGAATACTCTTCTTTCATTATTTTATAAATATTGGAATGACTATGGGGATAATGCCTGTCATTGGCATACCACTACCATTGATGAGTAAAGGGGGATCATCACTTGTCACTTTTTTTATTATGATGGCTATTCTGCTAAAGATGGACCAGGCAGGTAGGAGGGTGTAGGCATTTCTCTGTTGACCTTTTCATGCTGATCAATCGCAACGAATTGCAGATATTAATAAATAAAAAAACAGCCTCCGATTGCTCAGAGGCTGTTTTTTGCGAGGTGACTAATCTCG
>CAZPUF010000063.1:0-14142 GCA_964589705.1 uncultured Saprospiraceae bacterium
TTATGTTGTTGGTGTCCAATTACAAAAAAGCCCTAACAATTCTGCAAGGGCTTTTCTATAAATATATTCAGTAGACTTACTCTATCATCTTTATCGCACGGCCAGGCGTATATGGGGCATCTGCCGACTCCAGCTTTGACTCCAATGACTCTAAGTCATTTTTTATCAGTGATTTCAACTGATCTAACAATGGGCCAAACTCTTCTTTAGCAATATTGAAACTCATCAGATGCGTACCTGTTGGGTCTGCAGTACTCCTTCCTTGCTCGTATCCTAACCAGCCTAATCTTCCTGCAGGAGTCGGTGGCTGATCTATATCCAATCTTGTCTTGATATTATCACCATACATTGCTGTTCTTAATTCTCTAGACTTCTGATTAAGGGCATTATACTCCGTAAGTAAATCTCCTGAAGGTGCAGTTATCTGATTGATAGCAACTTTAATATGTCTCATTTTATTATCAAGCTCAGAAAGCATAAGTCCTGCACCTTGTACCTTTCTGGATAGCTCAGCCAATTCATTTTGGAAATCTTCTTTGGCCTTGGTGTCAGTTGCAGGCATGACTCGGTTATCCAATGGCGTAATCGTAAATGAAGTAGGCGCTACAACTTCTTCTGATAACCCATCAGCATACTTAGACAAACTTATAGTATAGTTACCCGGACGAACCAAAGATCCAGAGTCTTCACCAGCAAAAGGATTATAGAATGAAGGCTTTGACAGGTCTACTGGAGAAGTAGAAGCATATCTCATATCCCACTTCAGACGTTGGATACCTTTCTTAGGCTTAGCGGTTAATTTCCTAACAATATCTCCTTCATCATTCTTAATCGTAAAAATCAATTGTGGTGCAATCTCCAAAGATTCTTCTTTCAATTCTTCATAGGTCGGATAAGCGGTTGGCGTCTTATCGTCTTTCTGATCTTTTTGTCGAAGCGCTTTTTTACTCTCAAACTTCTCTGGATAATAGTAGTCAATGAGCACAACCGGATCCAAATTATCACCACTATAGAAGGCGTCTCCTTGGAAGGCTTTGCCCTTGACACCCAATGGTGCATTTTGCTCATATATATAAGCATCACGGATTGGATATATCGCTGCTTTCTCAGCCATATTACCATCTCCAATATTCCTTAATGAAGAATAGTCATCCAACACATAGAACCCACGTCCAAATGTGCCCAACACCAAATCATTTTCTCTTCTCTGGATAGCCAAATCTCTTACTGCAATAGTCGGTACTCCAGCTTTAAGTTGTCTCCAATGACCTCCACCATTACTACTAAAGAATACACCAAACTCAGTCCCACAGAATACCAAATCTTTATCCACATGATCTTCTTCTATACTGTACACACTTCCTCTCTCAGGCAAGTTATTACTGATCTTAGTCCATGTGGCTCCTTTATTATTACTCTTATAAATGTAAGGCTTGAAATCACCGTACTTATGATTATTGAAAGCTGCGTAGATCACATTTGCATCATGTTGAGAACAGTACACCATATTAACATACGTGTTATTGGGCACACCTGAGATGTTCTCTATTTTACGCCAATCATCTCCCCCATTTGTAGACACTTGTATCAATCCATCGTCAGTACCTACCACTAGTAGATTTTCGTCCACCGGTGATTCTGAAAAAGCGACTATAGTACCATAGGGAGAAGTAGATCTGTTCTTTGCCACAGCATCTATGCTCCAGACTTGATCCATGATTTTGAGTTCGTTTCTATTGATCTGTCGAGTAAGATCATCACTCAGTACAGTCCAATTGTTGCCGTAGTCATCGGTACGGAATAACTTGTTTGCTGCAAAATATACTCTACCAGATTTATGATTGCTTACCTGAAGTGGCGCATCCCAATTCCATCTGTAACCATTCTCACCTTTTCTCTCCTTTGGTTGTATACCAACTTCTTCTCCACTCTGTCTGTCATATCGCACAAGTACACCATACTGAGACTGTGCATACACAATGTCTGGATTTTCTGGATCTACCTGTGACTCAAATCCGTCACCACCATGAGTAATAAACCAATCAGAATTCATGATACCATTACTAGTGGTCGTTCGAGACGGCCCTCCAAGACTAAAGTTATCTTGAGTTCCACCATAGATATTATAGAATGGCTCATCATTATCTACAGCAACTTTATAAAATTGTGTCACAGGCAAATTGGCTTTGAATGCCCAAGTAGCTGCGCCATCCCAAGTCTCATAGATACCACCATCACATCCTACCAACCAATGTTGGTTATTCTTGGGATTTATCCATATGGAGTGATTGTCCACATGCTTAGTAATCTCACCTACTCTTTTGAAAGATTTTCCACCATCTGTACTCTTGCTCATCCATGTATCCATAGAGAAGATGATATCTGCATTTGTAGGATCTGAAATTATCTCCTGATAATAATTACCACTGGTAACATGGCCACCTCGCTTTTGCCAACTGGCTCCTGCATCTGTAGATCTGTAAAATCCATTTTTACCTTCGGCAGCCTCCACTATTGCATTAATCTTACTCGGGTCTGCCTCTGAGATGGATAAGCCTATTCTTCCTAGATCCACACTTGGCAATCCTGAAGAAGACTTAGTCCAAGTATCTCCTCCATCTACACTCTTATATATCGCTGACCCAGGACCACCTCCTAAGTAAGTAAATACATGACGAGCTCTCTGATGAGCGGCTGCGTAGAGTACATCAGGATTTGATGGGTCTATGATCATATCAGCCACACCCGTATGCTTGTCTATAGAAAGTGCTGCATTCCATGTCTGACCGCCATCAGTAGACTTATAGACTCCTCTGTCTCCGCCAGAGCTCCATAAGGGTCCAACAGCTGCCACCCAAATCGTATTGGAATCATCTGGATGGACTATGATTTTGGATATATGCTCAGATAATTTCAAGCCCATATGCTTCCATGAACTACCACCATCATTAGACTTATATATGCCATCCCCATAGGCTACTGATCTCTGATTATTATTCTCTCCTGTACCTACCCAGATTGTACTAGTATTAGAAGGATCCATGGTTACACATCCGATAGAGTATGAGCCTTGGCTATCAAAGATAGGCTTGAAGGTCGTACCTGCATTCACCGTTTTCCAGACACCTCCAGAAGAAGTTGCCACATAATATTCCTGATTCCAATTGGGGTTAACCGCTATATCCGAGATACGTCCTGAGGTCAATGCCGGACCTATACTTCTGAATTTGAGATTGGACAAGCTTACCTTATCTATAGCATGCTTTTCCTTTTTTGCTTCAGTCTGTTCGTCTTTCTTTCGCTTTCTTTGGGCCTCTAAGTTCGTGGATGTAAGTCCAAGAGCTAGGACCAGTAGCAACATTAAATGTGATTTCATAGTAATTAGCGTTATTGATATTTATGGAGGATTAAAGTAGGAAATATTATCATTACAAAGAATTCACCAACCTACATATCCTTTGTCGCAAGAGAGAATAGCTGTTAAAGTCAAGCAAAAGGCAATCCGTCATATTAAAAGTGGACACCCATGGTTATTCGACAAGAGTATTGTCAAGCAGAATAAGAAAGGCAAGACAGGGGATATCGCGATCATATTTGACGACAAATTCAATCGATTTGTAGCAATAGGACTCTATGACGCAGAGTCACCCATTCGTATCAAAATTCTATCTACCGAAAATGGCACTACAATAGATGCCCATTTTATAGCCAAAAAAATCCAAGCAGCTTACGACAAGCGGATTGATCTCTTAGCGGAGGATGTAAGTGGATATAGATTGCTCTATGGAGAAAATGATGGGCTTCCTGGGTTAGTCTGCGATATATATGATACCTGTGCCGTTATCAAACTATACTCCTCTATCTGGATACCTTATCTGGATGATATATCGAATACAATTATTCAGGTCAGTAAAGTACAATCCTCCGTACTTAGAATGTCCAGACTTATCATGAAGCAGAATAACACCAATCTATCTGAGGGGCAAATTCTGAGCGGCCAATTAGAAAGTGAGGAGGTTGTATTTACAGAATATGGAGTGAAGTTCTATAGCCATGTTATTAAAGGACATAAGACCGGTTTCTTTTTAGATCATCGACAAAATAGACGTTACGTCCAAGATATCGCTAAAGGAAAATCTGTACTGGATGTCTTTACTTATGCGGGTGGGTTTGCTATACATGCTGCTGTGGGAGGTGCCAAGTCTGTTACTGCCATAGACATCAGTAAACCAGCTTTGGCTCTAGCACAGAAGAATGCTCACCTCAATAATGTTAAAATAAGGACAATAGCGGATGATGCATTCAAAGTCCTATATCAGATCATTAAGGAGAAGAAGAAATATGATTTGGTGATTATTGATCCACCTGCCTTTGCCAAGTCACAAAAGGAGATACCTAGAGCTCTAGAACAATATGCTCGTCTAGCTCAACTTGGCATTCAACTCACAGCAAATCAAGGGCTATTAATCTTAGCCTCTTGTTCTTCCAGAGTTAGCAAAGAGGATTTCTTTCATACTATAGAATCTGCTATGCGGAAATCTGGAAGACCTTTCCATAGAACAAATCAGACAACCCATGATGTGGACCATCCTATTGGATTTGCAGAAGGCAGTTATTTGAAGAGTGGGTATTATATGGTGAGTGCCTAGTATTTTTCAATAAGATCTTACTACTCTAAGTGAGATTCAAGTTATTCTATTTTACCAAATTACTAAGTCCAAAGCTGTCACCATTTATTTATTATAGGATTCGACATTCACTTAGTCGCCCCTTTCTAACTATGTATATTTTATTCTTTCCGAATCAATATCATCAGTATCAAATCTGTAGATTACCAACATCACGCATTTGAATCGGAAGGTTGAAATGTTGGATTAAGTAGTCATAGGCTTAACCATACTTCTTAACAATAATTAAAAGTTTTCAACAACTTCATTCATACATGATGATTTATTTACATCTAACTAAACAGATAACTATCTTCATTTTATAGCTTTGCATTATTAAAACTATTATGTATGAAAAAACTAACAATTACAATTTTATTGTGCTTCTTGGCTGTCGCTGGTATTTGGGCACAAGGTTCCACCTCATCGTCCATGAGTGGAAAAATTACAGACCTGGAAACAAGGGAAGGGTTAATTGCAACAGATATTATTGCAACCCATGTACCTTCAGGCACTGTCTATGGGGCTGCATCTGACAACTCTGGATTCTTTAGAATACCTGGAATGAGAGTCGGCGGTCCTTATACCATAGAAGTATCATATGTTGGTTACGAAAATTTTGTAAAAAATGACGTATACCTAAACCTCGGGCAGAATCTAAAATTGGATGCAGCACTATCTACCGCATCTATCGGTCTAGAAGAAATAGTAATCTCGGCTGGTGGTCTTTTTGATGGCACAAAAACAGGTGCCGAAACAGTGATAGGTGAGCAACAAATCAATGCTCTACCGACTGTATCTAGATCTATTGGCGACTTTACAAGACTAACACCGCAAAGTAGAACCACTGAAGGTAATGACGGTTTTGAATTGTCTTTCGCGGGCCAGAATAATAGATACAACTCTATCTATATAGATGGTGCCGTAAGTAATGATGTCTTTGGACTAGCAGGATCTGGAACGAATGGTGGCCAGACAGGTGTCTCTCCGATATCTGTGGATGCTATAGAAGAATTCCAAGTTAACCTTGCCCCTTTTGATGTTAAACAAGGTGGTTTTGGTGGCGCTGCTATCAATGCAGTTACTAGATCTGGAACAAACAATTTTGAAGGATCAGTATACACATATTTCAGAAATCAGAATCTAGCAGGTAAGACGCCGACTGATGATGATGCTATAGAAAGAGAAAGGCTTAATGACTTCACAGCTCAGACGACAGGATTTAGATTAGGTGGTCCACTTATTGAGAATAAGTTATTCTTTTTTGCTAACGCAGAGATTCAGCGTGATGTCACACCGCTGCCATTTGATTTTGAAAATTATATTGGAGACTCTGACAGGACACAGATAAATGCCCTTATCTCCAAATTGAATGAATTTGGTTACGACCCAGGCACCTTTGAGGATAATGAGCGATTTTTAAATTCAGAGAAGTATAACTTAAAACTAGATTATAATATCTCTGATAGAAACAAATTGGCATTCAAGTTATCACACGTACACGCCAATAACTTAGAAGGTGTACAGTCTGATTTTAATAGTCTAAATTTCTTGAATTCTAGCGAATCATTTGATTCAAGAACGACGACAGCCTCTCTAGAATTGAATACACTTTTCAGCTCTAACTTGAGCAACAACCTCATCATCGGGTACACAGCCGTGAGAGATGACAGAGATCCTACAGGCACAGATTTCCCGCACATAGACATCGATGATGGTTCAGCATTGATATCACTTGGTGGAGAAGAATTCAGTAGTGCGAACTTATTGAATCAAGACGTATTTACTATTACTAATAACCTTCAGCTATACAAAGGCAAGCATACAATCACTGTAGGTACTCACAATGAGTTTTATAGTGTAGATAACTTATTTATTGCTTTCAACTTTGGATCATATGATTTTGATGACGTGCCTACCTTCTTGAATGATGGCAACTCAAGCTTCTTCATAAGAAATTTCTCCCTTGTAGATAATATCTCAGGTGATGAGTCTGCGGCAGTAGCGTCATTTTCAGCAGGACAATTAGGACTATATGCTCAGGACGAAATACAGATATCTGATGACTTTAAGTTTACTGCTGGTCTAAGATTGGATTTACCTTTCTATGCAGATACACCAGGCAATGATACATTTAACGTAAGGACAATTCCTTTGTTAGAAGCTGAGGGATATAACCTAAGAGGTGCCAGAGTTGGTCAGTTTATACAACCTCAATTACAGATTTCTCCAAGACTAGGATTTAACTGGGATATAAATGGAAATAACACATCACAGCTTAGAGGTGGTGCAGGATTATTCACGAGTAGAGCTCCACTAGTATGGGTCGGAGGTGCATTCAATAATTATGGTCTTAATGTTGGTACACAACTAGCCTTCGGTGATTTACCATTTAATTCGAATCCACAAACTCAGGCTCCAGGAAATATTGATTTGAATGATGTCCAACCTTCAGGATCTGTAGATTTATTTGCTGAAGATTTCAAGCTTCCTCAATTCCTTAAAGTGAATTTGGCCTTAGATCATAAATTAAATAACAACTGGACATTGCAGTTAGATGCCTTGTATAATAAGACTATACAAAATGTAGCTTACCAGAACCTTAACCTAAGACAATCTGTAGGCAACTTGACTGGTACACCAGATGACAGACCTATCTATGACAGAAGAGATGAAGTAGATCCAACTTATGACAGAATATTATTAGGCTACAATACTTCTGAAGGGTATAGCTATAATCTATCTGCTAGTGTCACTGGTCGTATAAATAATGGGTTATTTGTTAATGCCGCTTATTCATTTGGAGATGCGTTTTCTGTATTTGATGGTACAAGTTCACAAAACTCTTCTCAGTGGAGAGGATTACATAGTGTAGGAGGTAGAAACTTTGATCAGCCTTTATCCAGATCAGATTTCTCTCCTGGTTCTAGATTTATTCTTGCAGTGAGTAAGGAGTTCAACATATTTGGAGAAAACTCGCCTACAACAGTTACAATATTCCATGAAAGTGCTCAAGGAAATCCATATAGTTATATATATAATGATAATGGCAATCTAACTAGCGAAGACTCTAGAGAAAGATCACTTATCTATATTCCTCAAACGTCTAGTGATATTATCCTAGTAGATGATGGGGAATTAACTGCAGCACAGCAATGGGAAGCATTGGACGCCTTCATAACAAATGATCCTTATCTAAGTCAAAACAGAGGTGATTATGCTGAAAGAAATCAAAACAGAGGCAGATGGAGCCATGTAATGGACTTAAAGTTTATCCAAGATGTTGGCATCAAGACGGCTAATAAGACTCACAAACTTCAGCTATCACTAGATATATTCAACTTCTCCAATCTTATCAATCCGAACTGGGGAAGAAGATACTTTGTAGGTAGTTTCGGTAACTTTGAATTACTGAATTTTGAAGGATTTGAAGAAGGAACTAACAATCCTACATTTACTTACGACCCTTCTAATGCAACAGAAGATAACCGACCATTTGCTGTTATAGACGATGGTGGAATCCAAAGCTCAAGATGGCAAATGCAATTAGGCGTTAGATATATCTTCCAATAATAATTAATTCAAACCCGATTATAAGAAAGCCATCGTTAATTAACGATGGCTTTTTTTGACTTTTCCTGTGACAGTTCTCTGATAACTCCTTATTCCAGATTCTACAAATCTGACTGTAACATCACTATTATAGTTACTTGATTCTTTTAGGTCGCGTGCTCAGTAACGTGTAGTAAATACTAGCGTACTGTACCAATGCTTATTTTGTGATAAGCCCTCAGCTTAGCTACATCAATCACGATTTAAGTAGAAATGAGTTTACCTTGGTTTTCTAATTCGATCATTTAGTTACCTTTGCACAACTTAAGGTGACAGCCAACGTGTCTGTCTTAAAAGGGAATCCAGTGAAAATCTGGAACAGTCCCCGCTGCTGTAAGGTGCAAAACATATCTGAGTAATTCTACAACCACTGTCTGTATTTGATGGGAAGGCCATACTCAGCGCACTAAGTCAGAAGACCTGCCTTGTGTTACTTTAGTTCTAATTATGGTTCGGTGGAAATCGTAGTGAACAGATAGAATTTTATCATTTATATATCATATGAGATATACTGCTCTATTGCTTATAGTTCTATACACTGGTCTATATGGTCAGGAAGATAGTCTTGCCTTAGAAAAGGATATCTGGCATGTAGAGATTGATCAATTGACTGTCTCCCAAAGCCTTAAGGCAAATACCTCTGATGAGCTAGAAATATTACCTGGTTGGCAGAGCCAGCCTGATCGCCTATTGGACAATCAATCAAGTGCATATATAAAATCATATGGCTTAGGATCTCTAGCTACTATATCTCTTTGGGGTGGTAATTCAGGTCAGACCTTAATTACCTGGGAAGATATTCCAGTGACTAATCCTATGTTGGGACTAACTGATTTATCACTATTGACAGGATTCCAAAACCAGTCATTAAGTCTTAACAAAGGAGGTGTATCTGCCAGCCATGGTTCGGGTGCAATTACAGGTGTTGTAGACTTACACAGGTCGTCAGAAAATTTTGAAAATACTAATCTATGGCATATAGGTGGTGGAATGGCCTTAGGAAGCTTTGAGTCAGAACATTACCATGCAGACGCCGCTGTAAACTTTGGAAAGGCTCGGTTGGAAGCCAGCGGTTTTATGAGACAAGCCGAAAATAATTTTGGCTACACTCTAGGATCTAATGATGTCATCAATTCCAATGCTGATATATTCTCTCAAGGCCTCCTTGTCAATGGAGACATCTTATTGAATCCCAAACATACAATTACCATAGATGGATGGCTACAAGAGACAGAGAAAGGCATCCCGCCTACAACAACCCAAACCCGATCTATAGCTAGACAATATGATTTACTACAAAGATTTCGCTTAGGGTGGAAGGCTCATCATAAAAATCTCAAATGGAAATCTGCATTCGCCTATCTTAATGAGCATAACAACTTTGAAGATGAGTCCATATTATTAGATGCTAGAAACAGATTTACACGCTTATGGTATGATGTAGAATTCCAATTCAATTTAGGATCTTGGCTCGCCACAGGAAAATATGAAGTGAACCAAGTAACTGGTTTTTCTGACAATTATCTTGAAGGATCCCAAAGACTCACCGTCCATTCTATCTATAGTAATCTGAAATATTTGCATAATTACTGGGCCATAAATATTGGCGCAAGGAATGAATGGAACAGCATTACGAATGTGCCTCTCATCCCATCGATAGGTATAGAATATAATAGAACCAAATGGGGAACCAATACTAAATTATCCAGAGAATTCAGGTCACCAACATTAAATGAAATTTTCTGGCAGCCAGGTGGAAATCCTGACCTCATTCCAGAACAAGGGTGGAATCAGGAACTACATTTTTATCTCAAAGACCTTATTCCATTTATATCTGACATTAACACCAGTATATATCACCGCCGAATTTCAGACTGGATATTATGGGCGCCAGTAGAGAATAGTTTTATATGGAGACCTTTTAATGTAGGACTGGTAAGAAGTTATGGTGTAGATATAGAATTGAATAATCAGCAACGGATAGGTCAGCATAACCTAACTACCACCCTAGCATATAACTACACCCGGTCTGAGAATTTGAATAGACTAGATTTGCCTCGAATAGAGATTGGAGATCAGTTAATCTATACGCCAAGACATCAACTTAGGCTTAATACTTCTTTCACCTTTAAAGGCTGGCAGGCAGACCTCAACATCAATCATACAGGACAGGTGTCAGGAATAAATGAAGACTTGGATGATTATACTATCGCAACAGCTAGCCTAAGAAAATTCTTGTCTGAGGGCATGTATGACGGCAATATATATGTGGAATTAGAAAATTTACTCAACACAGAATTCAGAGTCATAGAAAGGCGCCCTATGCCAGGGCGCTATGTAACAATAGGAACACGATTAAGCATTCACAAAAACAAATCCAAAAAGAATGAATAGATATTTACAATCCATAATCATCACACTGACAACCATATGTGTAGGACATAGTCAGACTACATCGGACTTTGAGTCATTTGGCATCACACAAGATACTTTCCTCAATGGATCAGACGGTTCTGGAGGATTTACCGATGGCAATATCAGGCTAATCAATAATTTTAATGACGCCTATAACTCATGGGCTGGATGGGCTATATCAACTACTACTGATACAGAGACCCCAGGATTTACTAACCAATATAGTTCCATCACAGGAAGTGGCGTCAATGGTTCTGCCACTTATGCAACAGCATTTGTATCTGGCGAAAGTCTATTGCATACTGTGGATGAGGGTAGAGGAGGCGTAGTAGAAGGATTGTATATCAATAATTCTACTTATGCAGCATTGAGCATGCTTGACGGTGATAATTATGCTAAGAAATTTGGTGGTGAGGATGGTACTGATCCTGATTTCTTTTTTGTTAGCATCAAAGAGTATGGCAGTCGAAATGTCAATAATGACAGTATCGTATTCTATCTGGCTGACTACAGATTTGACAATTCATCGGATGACTATATAATAGATGAATGGACCTACATAGATCTCACCCAATTTGGTAACGTGGATACGCTTTCATTTAAACTATATTCAAGTGATATTGGACAGTTTGGGATTAATACCCCTGCCTACTTTTGCATAGATAATGTAATTACCACTGACATGGCTCTTACATCTACAGATGATCTGGAAAGCCAAAATCCTCTTATAACCCTGTATCCGAATCCGACTCATGGCGACATTTGGGTAGAAAATACTCAAGCCTTCAATCAATATAAAATTGTGAATTTAATGGGTCAACAAATTCAAGCTGGCAGTCTTGAGAATGGTATTCAGCAGCTTAATTTGGGTCTTTTGGACAGAGGCCAATACCTCTTATATCTCATTGGTGATGCTGGACTACAAACCATTCAAGCTTTTCATCACCACTAAAAACTGAAAAAATTAGAATTTTAGTGAAATACAAATAACTGACTAACAGTACTTTATATATATGTGTTTTAGTTTTTTTCCTGAATTAGATAAATAATCTAAATACCACCCAACCAAATTCAGCAATGATTCAGTCTTTACAAATAGATCAGCTATGAAAAAGCACTTTACTTGAAAACGGGAAAAGGAATTTCTTAGATGTTTTTTCTTTATTTCCCATCTGGCCACAAAGTTGCAACGACAGACTCGATTAACTAAGGTTTAGTTTTCGTCGCAACTTTTGGCCACTTTTTTTTAGCCATATAACACTTTCCACTAGTAGTATCAGAAGTAAATAATTGCTATCTTCATAGTAAATAATTAATTCTGATAATTTGAACATCGACACCATCATAGTAGGATGTAAGAGAAATGACCGCCGTTGTCAGGAGGCGTTGTATCGCTCTCAGTTTCCGATTCTGATGAGTATGTGCATGAGGTACACCTCTGATAAAGAGAAGGCAGCTTCAATCATCAATGAAGGGATGTTCAAAGTGTTTACGCGGATAGACCAATATGAGCACAAAGGTAGCTTTGAGGGATGGATAAGAAGAATAGTATTCAGATGCCTATCCGACGCAGTGAGAAAAGATAGTAATTATGTGAAGTTCATGGTTTTCGAAGACCAAGAACAAAGTAGCATCCCTCTCGCATTGAATCATCTATACGAAGAGGATATTATAAAATTGATAAAGAAAATTCCGAATGCATCAGGTGAAGTATTTACTATGTATGCCATTCAAGGATATACTCATAGAGAGATAGCTGAAGTAAAAGGAATTAGTGTAGGAACCTCAAAATGGCATCTATCAGAAGCAAGAAAACGGTTACAACAGCTAATTCTTGATGCAGATAAGAATAGAAATGCAGGATAAAGAGCATATAGAATATAACAAGAAATTCGTCGATCAGCATTGGGCACTATTGTCCGAAAGGCTAGACCAAGCCAAGCCCGTTGTTGCACCTGCTGCAGCACACAACAAATTGGTCGTTCTTCTATCAGGACTTTTGGTTATTGTAACTGGGTTTGCAACTTTCTTTGCGTATTTATACACCTCACATATTCCATCTGCTTCGATTACCAAAGAGAAGATAATCTACAAAGACCGTATCAGCCACCTTCCAATCCAGGAATCTAATCAAGATAAAGACTTAACAATATCTTCCAGAACTGAAGGATCATCATATGCTGCTTCTGCAACCGCGCAGACATCTTTTCCTTTGACTCATGTCTTTGACGAAGATGAATTACATTTTGATAAGCAAAATCAATTTGGTCCTTCATCGGAATCACTAATTCAGCCTGATAACACGAAGCACCTTGACTACATAGAAAGTTTGGTGAGTGAGCGGGTGAATATGGACAATACTCCAAGAGAGATATTTGTAGTTACGGAAAATTCAGATCAAGAATTTTCTGAAAAGAGAAATCTCGATTTTCATATAGGGATGCAAGCAGTGATTAGCTCAGATAAAGATTTTACAGGTGTTGGATTTAATACAGGTATAGACATTCCAGTTGGTAAGAGATTTGGGATCACTACTGGTCTAGGTATCAATGTCATTTCTAGAGATCACTACTTTATACCGCCTATACAAAGAGGATCTTCAGAAGGCAATTTACCACCTAATATTGCTTTAGCTTCTCCTATACCTTTGGGTACAGATACATATTATAACGGACTCAATAAAATCAAGCAAGTTTACTTACCTGTTAGTGTCAATTATAATCTTTCTAATAGAGTAGCACTTAATTCTGGTGTTAGAGTAAGGTATACCTACAGTGAGAATCTGGATCAGAATCTTCCAGAACCAGTTTCCAGGAGAGTTCCTATTACTCCTGAAGTTTCCGAGACAATATTCTCAGATACCAATCTAGGTGTTTCAGCTGGTGTTTCAGTTCGACTTAATCCACACTTCAGTATTTTATTAGATAGTGAGTGGGGTGTGAGCCAATTGATATCGGATCCATTTATTCCAAATTTTGGCACTCAGCCAAGTCTTAATCTCCTCAATCTGACGACTAGTTATAAATTCTAGTTGAGTTTCATGTCGTTCTTATTTACCCTAAGGCTATTGATCCAATATTCTAGGGCACTCATTTTGAAATCCTGTGCCTAATTAATAAGACAATGAGATTGAAAAATATCATTCAAATGAGCCCTGTCTATTTTATGCAAACCTGTATAACTGATAACATCAATTGCTAATTGATTTTTCTTGATAATACTTTCTACCATACTAATTCTATCTACAGTTAAAAATTCGTCTTGTAGTCCATAAGTATATAAAAGCTTTACCCTACTTAACTCAGTTGCAGATTTCGTAAGATCTATATCCTCAGGAATCCAGCAAGAATATCCGATTAAGATATCTACATCAGTACGAATGTGATGTAACCAACGAAAAGCAGATGTGCCGCCTTGAGAAAATCCTAATATGATCTTTGTACACATC
>CAZPUF010000064.1:0-13986 GCA_964589705.1 uncultured Saprospiraceae bacterium
ACTATAACTATGCCAGCATGGGCCAGCTATTCAGCATAGCACCGCTTGTATTTTTATTTTTAGTTCCAGCGTTGACGATGCACTCGTTTGCTGATGAAAAGCAGAGAGGTACTATGGAATTCCTTACAACCAAGCCACTTACAGATTGGCAAATTGTTGGAGGTAAGTACTTTGCCTGTATTACATTAGTAGTCTTTGCACTGATACCAACAGTAATCTATTATTTCAGTATTTCTAAATTGGGAAATCCTCCTGGTAATATAGACAATGGAGCTGTTATAGGATCATATATAGGTCTTTTTTTCCTAGTGGCAGTATATGTAGCAGTTGGAATATTTATGTCTAGTTTGACCGATAACCAAATTGTAGCATTTATACTTTCTGCCTTTGCATGTTTTATCCTGTTTTTCGCCTTTTCTTTTTTGAGCGACTTACCTGTTTTTTTTGGAAGGCTAGACGATTTTGTCAAATCTCTTGGAATAGAATATCATTATGATAACATAAGTAAAGGTAGACTGGACACAAGAGATCTAGTATACTTTATAAGTGTAGCTGGCTTTTTTATATGGATGACTATTATTTCACTAGATAGAAGAAGATGGTAGTGAAAAAGAGAGGATACTCAGTCATTTTTCAGACGATAATTATTGTTGTCATACTAATTCTAATTAATGCTATTTCTCAGAGATTCTATACGTTTCTTGATTTGACGGAGGATCAAAGATTTACGCTTACATCATCTACAGAGAACTTACTCAAAGAAGTAGATGAAGTAATTCTGATAGATATTTTATTAGATGGAGAGTTGCCATCTGGATATAAAAGACTGAGAAATAGAGCTGAAGAAGTCATTAAGCAATTTAGAAATGTCAATAGCAGAGTAGAATACGCTTTTAGGGATCCGTCAGCTGGCACTCCCAAGGAAGTAAATTTGATAAGAGAGAATCTAGCCAAAGATGGAATTTTTCCAGGCAATCTAATTGTGATGGAAGACGATAAGAAAGTCGAAAAATTAATCTATCCGTACGCTATTGTTAAATATGGAGCTAGAAGGATTCCTATAAATTTACTAGAGCCGCAGATAAAAGGTGAAAATCCTGAAATCATGCTTAACAAATCTGAAAATACTCTAGAGTATAAGTTTGCCAAAACGATTAGAACTCTAATATCTAAAGGACTTCCAAGAGTGTTGTTGACAGCAGGAAATGGAGAATTAGTGCCTTCTCAGACAGCAACTTTTGAGACTGGTATGAAAAGCACCATTAGTACGGATAGAGTTGACTTAGACACAACCTATTACATCCCAGATGATATTGAAGCGCTTATCATTGCCAATCCAAAGGAGCCATTCTCAGATAGAAGCAAATTCATGATAGATCAATATATTATGAGTGGTGGTAAGGTTATTTGGATTATTGAATCCTTGGATGTGAATGTAGATAGTATTAATGTTAATGGAGTCTATATCCCAAGACCTACTAATCTTGGCTTAGACGATATGTTTTTTAAGTACGGTGTAAGGGTCAAACAAGACTTAATTTTAGATAAAGTCAATTCGAAAATTCCGCAGGTCATCGGTCAACTTGGAAATAAAGCACAACAGGAATTATTCCCTTGGGTTTATTATCCTTTGCTAGAATCGTCCAATAAGCATCCAATTGTAAATAATATAGACAGGGTTTATTCAAATTTCCCAAGTACTATAGAATCCTTGCCTGGTAGAGATGAACTTGTTCATACTGATTTATTGACCAGTTCTAGAAATAGTCGTTTTCAGACTTATCCAATGAGACTATCATTCGAAACGTTGAAAGTTGAACCTAGAGATGAGGTATATAACAAAGCACACTTGCCTGCAGCCGTCCTTGTAGAAGGACGATTCGAATCCTTTTTTAAAAACCGAGTAGGGGAAGGGATGCTACAAGGACTTAGAGATTTAGGAAGAGAGTTTAAGGAAAAATCACCTCCAACATCTCAAGTCTTTATAACTGATGCAGAGATTTTTAAAAATCTTTATGATGCCGCTAACAATAGAATTAGTCCATTAGGATTCAATAAATGGGAGCCTATGGTCTATAATGGAAATGGAGAATTTGCTGAAAATCTTATGGATTATTTGACTGATGAATATGGCTTAATGGAGGCAAGAACAAGAAATGTCCAATTAAGATTGTTAGATCAGGTTAAATTATCTCAGGATAGGTTGTGTTGGCAATTATTAAATATTTTAGGACCAATAATTTTGGTAGTTTTTCTAGGACTAATATGGCATCTTATTCGTCGTAAGAGATACACCTAATTTTCTAAAAACTGTTTGAGCATAACTAATGCTTCTGGCCAACCTTTTTCTACAGCTTCATAATACCACTCTTCTTTTTTCTCTTTATTAAATCCTGATTGTTTTACAGTTAGTATAGAATATTGATTGTGTTGTTTTACGTCATATTGAATATTATATGGACCTAAAATTCCCTTTTCGGAGTTGATATATATCATGTCTTCAAGATGCAGGTAAGCGTTTCTATCTAGAAGTTTGATCCTGCCTGTACTCACAAATTTTACACCATGGTTGGATTTAAGCCAGGTTGTGCAGTATATACCTCCGTCTTTTGATTCTATGATCCCTCCATCTACACCCCACCATTGTTTGAGCTTAGAAAGATCAATTAAAGCATCTATGATTTCATTTGCTTGACTTCTAATTCGAATATCAGAAAGAATAAATCTCTTCATAATTTTTTCGATTTATTGGACAATCAAATGGCAATCAGATAATAATTGTTTTATCTCTTGTATGCCAACCGTCACGTCGACCTTGTTGAGATCATTGAGTATATAATTTATGATGTTGGTTATCTCTGCTTCACTTACATTTTTCATTGGAAGCATCTTCAATACTTTTGTACTGTCCTTTGATCCCGATCTTATGTAGCAGGGAATTATTTCATAATTTTCAATGAGTGATTCGGTCTTCATGCTTGGATATAATGAGGTTAGCCCGCTTCCATCCTCCATGTGACAATCTGCACATAAGTTTTCATATAATCGTTGACCGTAAGGATACTTTGTTGGGTAACATTGAGACAAACCAAGATAACAGAAAAGTACTGTAATAATGAAGCCTTTTCTATAGCCCATATTCATATAAAAGTCTATCAATATCGTCAAAGAAATCATCCACACTTTTAGGATCTGTACCATCGGCAAATGCACGAATATGCCCTTTAGTATCTACTAGTAAAATCTTACCGGAATGATCAAATCCTCCTGGGGCATTATCATCTTCCATAGCAGTCACAAAATAGGCATCTGCAATATCAAGAATCTCGTCTTGATCACCTGTCAAAAACAACCATTTATTTGAATCGACATTTAAGTTGTTTGCGTATTGTTTGAGCCGATCTGGAGTATCTCTTTTGGGATCTATTGTATGACTTACCAATTTCACAATGTCTTGATTTTCATACCTATCATATATACGCAGCATTTGCTTTTTTACTTTAGGACAAATCGAAGGACATGACATGAAGAAAAAATCACTTATATAGAGATTATTGGCTAACGAATAATTATCTATTTCAACCTTATCTTGGCTGGTAAATCGAAACGGAGGAATCTTATGATAAGTTGTATCTCCATTCTCAATATCTAAGTGACCTATGATTGGTAGGGGAGAGGTATTTGTTTGTTTACATGCTGATAATGAATATATTATATATATATACAACAGTAAGATGTAAGAACTTTTCATTGGCCTTTATTATTCAAATATTCATTAGCACGCTTCATTGCTTTGACCATGTCATCAGAAACTTTAGCCACTCTTTTCTTCTCCAGAGATAGATAGTCAAGTTGTTGCTGTTCTGATGCTTTTTTGTCTAAATCAAACTTCGACATCCAATCCATCATTCCCTCATTAGCATCCTCCAATTGTTTGATAAGTTCAGGCTTAGTATTTCTAGAATCGTCAACTTTTGCTACTTTCTTTTTAAGTCTTCTTATTGTAGACACTTCTGGCATGATTTCATCATGGATTAACATAACTTCTTCATAAGATTCTTTGACTTCTGAACTGACAAACTCAGAGTTACAGGACCCCAAAATTATTATGATTATAAACAAAAAATAATAGCGCATATATTCACAACTTCTTTAATTAAATAATTGTTTCTTTAAGTAGTGCAAATTTAGTTTATAATACCCACAGTATAAGCAATATTTCATGTCATGAAAAGGTCTATAGTTTGGTTTAGAAATGATCTCCGTATCCACGACAATGAAGCCCTTCTGGATGCCTTAGCACACAATGAAGAGATTGTTCCATTATATGTGGAAGACCCTAGATTGTTGGATGGTAAAACACCATTGGGATTTGATAAGATGGGGAGGTATAGAAGAAAGTTTTTGAAAGAGAGTCTTATTGACTTGCGAAAAAACTTACAGGCTCTAGGTTCTGACTTATATATCAGGCAAGGCCATCCAGAAACAGTAATCCCCGAATTGGCTCGAGAGTGCAAGACTAATTATATTTATTGCAACCGTGAGCGAACTAGCGAAGAGGTTGATGTGCAAGATAAGTTGGAGCATGCAATGTGGTCTATTGGACAAGAGATCAGATACTTTAGAGGGAAGATGCTCTATTATACAGCAGACCTTCCGTTCCCCGTTACACACTGTCCTGATATCTTTACATCATTTAGGAAGGAGGTTGAAAAATTTGTAGATATAAGAGTGCCACTACCAAGTCCTATTAAAATTAATCCACTTTCAATCTCTTTAGAGTCAGGAGAGATTTCAGTGCCAACAGAAAAGATTTCTGGACAAAGCCCATCTTTTCTATCGGGTGGAGAATCAAGTGCCTTGCAAGAATTGAACTACTATATATGGGAATCAAATCAAATAGCTAATTACAAAGAAACTAGAAATGGACTACTAGGAAGAGATTACTCATCCAAGCTTTCAGTACATCTGTCTAAAGGCACAATCTCACCGAAGTTAATTTATGCTGAAGTTAAGAAATACGAGAACCAGGTTACAAAAAACAAATCAACTTATTGGCTGGTATTCGAATTACTATGGAGGGATTTCTTTCGATTCATGGCAAAAAAACATGGAGATAAAATTTTCCAGATTAAAGGGACAAGAGGTGTAGAGCCGCCTCAATACTTTGAAAATAGAACACTGTTTGATAAATGGACAGCTGGACAAACTGGAATTCCATTTATAGATGCAAATATGAGAGAATTGAATGCTACAGGTTTTATGTCCAATAGGGGTAGGCAAAATGTAGCTAGCTTTTTAATAAATGATATGCAATTAAACTGGCTTTGGGGAGCGGAATATTTTGAATCTCTGCTTATAGATTATGATCCTTGCAGTAACTATGGAAACTGGAATTATATAGCAGGTGTAGGTTCAGACCCTAGAGAAAACAGGTATTTCAATATTCCGTTACAAGCAAAAAAATATGATCCACAAGGAGAGTATATGAGACGCTGGTTGCCCGAATTAGAGAAAGCACCACTCAGCTTTTTATTTGATCCATTCAAAAACAGACCTGCTACTTTTAATTTTGATTATCCCCAGCCTTGTATTGACTTTCGCAAGAAATCCTTAAGCTGAGCTAAGATTCTAACACGATTTTGCCATCCGACATTTCTAAGCATCGATCACTTTTTTGAGCCAAATCTTGATTATGAGTCACTATGACGAATGCTTGGCCCAGTTCCGCTTGTAGAGTAGTAAATAACTCGTGCAGTTCACTAGATGTTTGGTTGTCAAGATTTCCTGTAGGTTCGTCTGCGAAGACAACTAATGGTTTATTTATAAGAGCTCTAGCCACTGCAACCCGCTGTTGCTCACCTCCAGATAATTCTGAAGGTTTATGATGTATTCGATTGGAAAGACCCATATATTCAAGTAATTCTGCTGCCCCCTTCTCCGCTTCTTTTTTATTTACCTTTTTTATAAAAGCGGGAATACATACATTTTCCAAAGCAGTGAATTCAGGTAATAAATGATGAAATTGGAACACAAAGCCTATTTTTTCATTTCTGAATGCGGCTAAAGAAGACTTACTCATAGAGGTGTATGATTCTCCATCCAATATCACCTCACCCGAGTCGGGCAGATCTAGACTTCCTAGGATATGAAGCAAGGTGCTTTTTCCAGCTCCAGACTTTCCAGTTATACAAGTGATGGAAGATGCAGGAATCTCTAAATCTATTCCTCTTAGTACTTCTACCTCTTCATAGGACTTCAGTAAATTCTTAGCTATAAGCATACGACTAAACTATGTATTTAACAGATATATACCAGCTAAGCAACAAAATTTATTTCTATAATTTTATCGCAGAATGAAAATCCTTCAGCTTTGTAAGAAAGTCCCGTATCCTCTGAAAGATGGTGAGTCAATTGCCATATACACATTGAGTAAAGGATTAGCTAATTCTGGGTGCGAAATTAGCCTCTTAGCGTTCAATACATCCAAACACTATGTAGAGTTGGGAGATGTCTTACCAAATCAACTTTCTCATTATAGCACAATTAATGCGATCTCACTTGATACTAGGATCTCATATTGGAGCGCATTCATGAATTTGTGGAATACTGATAAGTCATATAACATTGAGAGATTTGTTAGCGATGCATTTACACTTAAGCTAAAAGAGTTGCTCACAATGACTGATTATGATATCATTCAACTTGAGACGCTTTATATGGCGCCATATATAAATATTATTAGAAAGCATTCTACAGCAAAAGTTATAATGAGGTCTCATAATATTGAATCAGAAATATGGTTTAATTTGGCGTCAAAGACCAGGTCCCCTTTAAAGTCTTGGTATTTCAACCTTTGTGGATCAAGATTAGACCAATATGAAAAGCAGGTATACGCTGACTATGATTTACTATTACCCATAACCGCTATGGATTCTGCTAAGTATAGGAATAATGGCTTCAAAGGGAAGAAATATATAGTACCTATAGGATTGGAAGTGGAAAAGTATATCACAACCAATCAAAAAAATCATGATAAGATTAGAATGGGATATATAGGATCTTTGGATTGGAAACCAAATATTGAAGGTTTAGATTGGTTTTTAAATGACTGGGAGAAAATTTCCTTAATATTTCCTAACCTGGAATTTCATCTAGCAGGTCGAAATCCAGGAGATCGCTATCAGACTAGCATTCCAAACTTCATTATGCATGGAGAAGTGGAAAGTGCTATTAAGTTTATAGATTCTTTAGATATTCTGCTGGTTCCTCTATTTTCAGGAAGTGGAATGAGGGTTAAAATATTAGAAGGTATGCTTTTATCTAAAGTAGTCATATCTACGCCGAAGGGATTTGAAGGCATTGACATTAGCCATAATGAAAATGCGCTGTGCTATGAGTCCTTAGAAGATCTAATCCAGTGTTTAGAAAACTGCTATAATACGCATGATTTTAAGGAAAACCTTGGCAAGAATGCCAGGAACTATATTATTAACAAATTTGATTATAACAGAATTGCACATCGACTTCAGGAAACGTATAAATCGATTCTTGAATAAAAATTGAAAGGACATATGTTTGACAAAAAATTTAAAGAACCGCAAGCGCTTAATGATGTCGCTGATTTTCACAACACTTTCGGGTTGCCTATTAAGGACCAGCCAACAATTCCAGAAACCAATAGGTGTGAACTAAGAATTAATCTTTTGGAAGAGGAGTTGCAAGAGCTAAAAGATGCAATTATGGCTGGAGATTTAGTAGAGGTAGCAGATGCCTTTTGTGATATTCAATATGTACTATCGGGCGCTATACTTGAATTTGGATTAGGTGACAAATTCAAATCACTATTTGATGAAGTACAGCGATCGAATATGAGTAAAACATGCAAGGACAAAAATGTTGCATTGGCAACCCAGAAACATTACCAAGACAAAGATGGAACAGAGTCAGAGTTAGTAGAGAAAGATGATTGTTATATTGTCTATCGTAAATCAGATGGCAAGGTGCTTAAGTCTGTTGAATACATGGCAGCTAATCTTAAGCCGTTAATCTAAAGCTCATATCTGATAACTTACACCAAAACTCAAACCGACTTTTGTATATCTCTGCTGAATAGGATTACTCAATAATCCGAAATTTGAAGGATAAAGGTTAGAGTTGACGCCTAAGTATGCACTAATTCCTGATCCTAATTGAGCCTGAACTTGAATGCTTGCTAGATAACTCAAGTCTAAGTTGGTTTGAAATAGGCTAGAGGAGACATTGTTACTATTGTAAGTTACAAGACTATCATTGTTATCTAAAAACTGTCCTTGATTACTCGAATTCAGATTAAGCAATGTGCCAATTTTTCCAGCTATGCTTAATCGGTTATTGACATAATGTCGATAGCCTATTACTAACGGAATATTAACTTGTGTAAAAGTATTATTTAAGTTGGTAGGGTTGCTTACAATGGTTGTGTCTGACTTTGTGAAGACAACACCTTGATCATTAATGCACTCCACATGTTCTATTATTTCTTGAGTTCTATCCAATCGAAAAGACATTCTAATCCTGTCGTAATTAATACCAGTTTCGGCTAGTAAACCATTACGAAATTCTTTTCCTATTCCTAATGTAGCACTCAATGATACAGCACTCATCTCGTTACGAGTTCGCCGGTTCACTAGGCCACTAAGCTCTAAGTCATTAGTGGAAAGGTGTTGAAAATTCTTTCCAAAATAAGCTTCACTAAAGAAATATATACCAGATGAATACTGCTCAAACTTTGGACATGTGGCAACAGAATATCTTTCTTCTTTGGCATTCAGTTTAAGAGGTCCAAGATTTGAAATAGCAACTAATGGTATTTCTTTTTTATTATCTATTGTAGCCGCATTAGAAAGGACCTTGCCAATCTGGTTTATTCTTGATTTTTCTATCAATTTCAATGAGTTATTGCTCCTGTTTGAAGAAGTAATTTTGAATGGGTTTACCACAAATTTCAGCTTCTTAGAACTGTGTACAATATCGTTAAAATCATTAGTAGGGTAGTGGTTTTTCCCAGTAATTCTATAGGTGTTGGCAATATTTGCTTCATTGGATTTTGCAGATGTAATCGCCTTTCTGTTTGTTCTTGTAGGCTGTATTGTAATTGGGTGATTAGTTGAAAGGTTAGTTGCTTTCTCCTGAATATTAACATTCTTAATATCTGAGTCAGTTAGATGATTATCATTTAGGTTTTGAGTACCGGTTAGAGTTGTATTGTCCAATTCATTCTCAACTGTAGCAGGTGGAGTATCAGCGGATTGATTGAATACATAGGCAAATGCAATAATGGCAGCAGAGAGTAAGAAAAAGAACCATAATTTGGGTTTCTCTTTCTTAACAGGAATTTGCGATTCAATGGAAGCCCACATGCCTTCAGACACTTCTAATTCGGCATTGTACAATTTCTTCCTTAAGTTTTTATCAAAAGTATTCAACCTGCTAATTTTATTAGATTCATGAATTTTTGTTGTAACAATTTTCTAGCTTTTACAAGCTGAGAACGTGAAGTACTTTCACCTATATTTAGAAGTTGTCCAATATCTTTATGACTATAGCCCTCAATAACATACAAATTAAAAACTGTTCGGTATCCTTCTGGTAATTCCTGTATTAATTTCAGAATTTCTTCTTTGGATAACTCTTCGATAATGTTGGGAGTATTATCAAATACATGCACGTTGTCTATCTCCGAATAGTGATGCTTGCGAATATTTTTGTCTCTATATTTTAATGCAGTATTGACAATCACCTTTTTCATCCAAGATTCAAAAGAACCAACGCCTTTGTATAGGTGAAGTTTTGTAAAAACTCTGACGAAACCTTCTTGCAAAATGTCTTCTGCTTCGTTTCTGTCTCTTGCAAATCGATAACATAGTGCCATCATCTTACCAGAATATAAGTCAAAAAGTTTCTTACAGGCTTGCCTATCTCCTTCCTTACATAATGCAAGAAGTTCAGTTTCAGTATAAGTATTTAAACTAAGTGGAGACATTCAGAAGTCTAACTTGTTTTATTTGTTATTAACAAGACACCAAATATGTTCAGATTGATGCCTGATATTAAAATTAATTTTATTCGTCAATTATAGCATCATCAATAATTTCATTTCCATCTCCGTCCAAATCTTCAAATCCTGTTGCTGGAGGTAGCTTATCGAATTCTGTTTTCTCTATCGGAGTTATTGAATCATCCAATGTAACTTTACCCTCGCTAAATGCGCCATAATCACCAGATGCATATTTGTCAGCTTTTGCAAAGAAATCATCCTTACCTTCTAGTAACGACCCACTTGCGTCTAATGTGTCTTCTGCAAATTCAGGCTTAGGATTTGCTTTTTGCTCTGCAGCCCAGGCATCTGCTTTATCCATTGTTTGATCTAATTTTTCACTTAATTGATCTTTGACTTCAGAAGCTCTTTCTGCTAAGTTGTCTGTGACTTTGAGGACTTTCTCTCCTACATCCTCACTTAGATCCTTAGTTTTCTCTAGCAAATCCCCACCTTTTTCTAATACGACACCTCCTACAGCAGTACTTACTTCACCAGCTTTACTCATAAGGTCTTCTCCTTTTGTCTTAATCTTGTCAGTAATTGGATTTTCACTGATTTCATCTCCAATATCTATAAGCTTTTCCTTGGTTTTAGCCATCAAATCACCTGTTTCCTCTAATATTGAATCCTTTAATCCTGCCGTTTTTTCGTTTAAGGATTCTACTGAATTAGATGCTAAGTCTTTTGATTTGCTTAATAATTCACCCCCTTCTTCTTTAATAACTTCTCCTACTTTTTCGGTTGCCGATTTAGTTACCGCACTCGCTCCAAAAAAAATATTCTTTAAATCTCGTATTATTCCCATTTTATTAATTACTGTTGAATTTCATAAAAATACTAATTTGAGGCCACATTTCAAATGATATTCCTCGCTTTCGATATCTAATATCCATGCAAAAACTAACTCAGATTCAATCTATAATCCAACAAACAACTCAAGATTATGAGAAGCTAGTCAAGCTTAAGATGCACATAGCAGAAATTGATAAGAAACTGTCAGATTCCTATTCAAAATTAAAGGTGATGGACAAAGAATTGGATGCGGAATTGAAAGATATTGAATCCCTTGAAAAAGTAGGAGTCAAGTCTCTTTTCTATAAGACACTTGGCAGTAAAGAAGAACAATTAGAAAAAGAACGTCAAGAATATCTTGATCTCTCACTACACTTCAATGAGCTAAAGAAAGAGGTAGAATTGATGGAATATGAAAGAGAAATACTAGCTAAGAAAGTCCTGAAATTACCCAGTTTGAAAAAAAAATTAGCTGCACTTAAAATTGAAAGGAAAAATGAAATATTGAGTGGGGGAGAGTCATCTGTAAAATCTGAACTTTTGGCAGTTCTTCATAAAATCGATACGCATATAAAATTGGAGATAGAACTAGAAGAAGCCATTGCGGCAGGACAAAAATGTCTAAAATACTTAGATTCCATATTAAATCACTTGTCTCAAGCCTCAGATTGGGGCAGGTGGGATATAAGAGGCGATGACAGAAGAGCTGGGTATATGAGAAAGAGAGCGATAGATAACGCAATAAAGCAATTGCCATATGCTCAGCATCAACTTAATTTTTTCGTTAAAGAAATGAATGATCTTGGAGAGGACAATATTGCAATCAATCTGCAAGATGTCCATTTTGCCAGATTCAAAGACTTTTTCTTCGATAATTTAATATCTGACTGGATAATCCAACAAAAGATTAAAAATACCTATCATAACATTGAATCGACTAGATCACATATCAAAAGAGTAATTTCTTCACTAACTTTAGAAAAGAATAATCTAGATCAAAGAGTTAATAAATTAGAAAAACAAAAAGAAGAACTTATTCTGGCATAAAGAAAGATCATAGATGAAGAAAAAAATAAAAGAGCTTTTTAAATACAGAAAGCTTCCAAAAATCCTTAAGCCTATTCCAAAAGGAGAAAGACAAGAACTTTTAAAAGGGCTTATTAATCTGCAAATAACTATTTATAAGCTTGATCAGTATTTGGAAGAAAATTGGATACTTAAACAGAGCAAGCTTCAATTACATTGGGATTATATATATGAGGAAATGCGTCAATTAGGATATACAAGAAAAAAAGCATTTCCAATAATGTCACATATTAGAAGATATCAATTACATGAGCAACAGCTCAGGGAAAATCTTTCACCTAGTAGACTTAATAAACAATACTATTATCACTACAAATCATGCGATGTTAGACTGATAAGACGTATTATTAATGACAGGTTGTCTGATGATAAAAACGAAATTGATGATTGGAGATCATTCGATTTAATTACAGAGATAAATGATGATGTCACTGATGTTTTTGAAGATCAGCATACAATAAATGGTAATTTGTTTCTTATAACAATTATGGAAATAGGTATTAATCTTGCTCAAAAGGAATTTATTAATCTGATTAACGAAATTTTAGAGATTGACCCTTTTCAGTCTAGGGCCCCAAATAAATTGCAATTACAAATTATGAAATGGACTAACCAAGAAGCTGAAGCAACAAAAAAACTCATCAAAAAGAATTGTGAGATTCTTTCCCAGGCTAATAGTATACAGACTAAACTATGGTCGTTTTCTAAATAATGATTGTTTTATTTGTGAGAATTGGAATTAAATATATCTTTAGTATACTAATGGAAGTTGTTCTATAATGATTGGCTAGTGTCATGATATCTCTATCATACACTAGTTTTTTTATGCCCGGCAATTGTTTTCTCATAATTTATATTATGTTAAATAGGAAGTAAGCCTTGCATATGCCCTACAATGAGAGTTTTTAGCATTCTATCACTTTTTCTTTTTTTTATTCGATCCTACTTGTTACCTTTGCTAGTCTGAGTACATAAATTAGATGTACTTATCTATCTGTCGCTTTCTGATAATCCTGATATGGATTAATGCTGGTCAATTACTTTCCTTTCTTGGTGACTAGTTAGAATCAGGATAATTCCTTTCTATCAAGCTGATTTCCAATATTTTACGGATATAGTTATTTATTATACTTATATATTTATTTATTAATCTGACCAACAAAAGTTAAGAATGGTAACAGCATTACTTTTTGGTGTAGTTGTATATACCCTTTATACATCTATTGCCAGTCGTAAAAAAGTTTTTCAAAATGTGTTCTTGCTCTTCGCTTTCATTGGACTATTTAATCTGAGTGCAGATGCTCAGGTTATAGGTGCGATGAAATATGGAGAAAACATGATGAACATAGATGATGGCTCTGTCTTAGAAATTGAGTCATCAAATGGGGTTTTTGTACTACCCCGTTTGACTACAGCCCAACGTGATCAAGTTGCAACGCCTTTAAGAGGTGGTGCGATTTTTAATATCACAGAGAACTGTATTCAAATTAATTATGGTACTGATTTAATTGCTAACTGGCAATGTGTAGAAAGTAATCTCCTCAGGCTAACCAATGCCCAGAGAGATGCTCTGCTTAATGCAGAAACTGGTACCATTATCTTTAACACTGATATAAACTGTGTACAAGTCAATAGAGGTACTACTACCTCTCCCCTATGGGCATGCATCGAGGGTGGTGTTGGACCACAAGGACCTCAAGGGCCTCAGGGATTGACAGGTCCAGCAGGACCACAAGGTTCTCAAGGACCACAAGGACTTACTGGAGCTACTGGTGCTGAAGGACCAGCAGGACCAGCAGGCCCATCAGGACCACAAGGATCTCAAGGGTTGACAGGAGCACAAGGCCCAGCCGGCGCACAAGGCCCAGCCGGAATTCCTGGAGCAGTTGGCCCAGCAGGCCCACAAGGAGCAACAGGACCTGCAGGTGCTACAGGTGCAGCTGGTGCAGCTGGAGCACAAGGCCCGCAAGGACCAGCAGGACCAAATGGTAATGATGGATCAATAGGTCCAGCAGGCCCACAAGGAG
>CAZPUF010000065.1:0-13877 GCA_964589705.1 uncultured Saprospiraceae bacterium
CTAGCACTTCTACTCAATTAATCATTTGCTTATTAAAAAGTATATAGTATATATATCTTAGATGTAATTCCTTGAACTAATAGCATTTCCATATATTGGTTATTTTTTGCAGGATATAGTAGAACCAATCGGATATGATAAACAAACTAACAAAGGCCTTCACTTCATTATTAATACTATTAGTAGTTCCAGCTATAGGGTTCTCTCAAGAAAGGGGACTGGACGAACGGGTAAATGATGCTTTTGCACCATTTGCCAAGGCATGGGAGGATATTGTTTTCTATCCAATGCCAGGAACTGCCTCTGTGGGAGGTATACCCATAGTCGTTATCCTTTTGGTTTTCGGTGCATTATTTTTTACACTGTACTTTGTCTTCCCTAATCTTAGATATTTTGGCACCGCCCTTAATGTGGTTAGAGGTAAGTATGATGAAATAGAGAAACATTCTGGACCTGCGTTGGCTAAGGTTAATGTTGTAGAAGGAGATATTGTAGATACCATCCGAGATGAGAGTCAAGATGGTGAAGTATCACATTTTCAAGCACTAGCAACTGCTGTATCCGGTACTGTTGGACTAGGAAATATAGCTGGTGTGGCGATAGCTATTACGATAGGTGGGCCAGGGGCAACATTTTGGATGATTATATGTGGACTTATTGGTATGTCTACAAAATTTGTGGAGTGTACGCTGGGTGTAAAATATCGTGATGTCGGTACAGATGGTACTGTATATGGTGGACCAATGTATTATCTAACGAAGGGTCTTGCAGAACGAGGTTTTCATGGGCTGGGTAAAGTACTAGCGGTCATATTCGCTATCCTATGCATTGGAGGCTCTTTTGGTGGTGGTAATGCTGCTCAGTCTAACCAAGCAGCTCAGCAATTAGCTTCCATGATTGGATGGAACAGCGGTAGTTCTGGATTTATCATAGGATGCATTTTAGCTGTTATTGTAGGTATAGTTATCATTGGCGGTATAAAAAGAATTGCAACAGTTACTGAGAAAATAGTGCCTCTAATGGCAGCTATTTATATCATCGCTTGTCTTATTATTGTCTTCAGCAATTTCTCATACATTGATGATGCATTTGGACTCATCTTCAGCGGTGCATTTACTTCTGATGCGGCCTTAGGGGGATTCTTTGGTGTATTGATTCAAGGATTTAGACGAGCTGTGTTCTCTAACGAGGCAGGTGCTGGTTCAGCATCAATAGCGCACTCTGCTGTAAAAACGAATTACGCTGCATCGGAAGGACTTGTGGCTTTATTAGAGCCATTTATTGATACAGTTGTCATTTGTACAATGACAGCCTTAGTCATCATATTCTACAATAGTGCTGGACACTTTGAGTATGGATTGGCAAGTGCAGATGGAGTAACAATTAATAATCAAGTCTTGGAAGGTGCAACATTAACCTCAGCAGCTTTTGAGTCAGTCATCCCATGGTTTCCATATGTATTGACGATTGCTATCATTCTATTTGCAATTTCTACAATGATATCATGGTCGTACTATGGTCTCCAATCTTGGATGTTCTTATTTGGAAAGAGTAAAGCAGCAGATATATCTTATAAGATTATGTTCTGCCTATTTATCATCATAGGAGCATCTGCAAATATGAGTGCGGTGTGGGGATTTTCTGATGCAATGATATTAGCAATGGTATTTCCTAATATGATTGGACTATTCTTCTTGTTCCCTGTGGTCAAGGAAGAACTGTCCAAGTACTTGAAGGCCATAGGAAAGAAGGCATAATCATTGGTTAGGGTTGTCCTTCATATAGGGACCAATATCGGTTATCGTGAGATCAATCTGGATTTGGTTCTTATCATGATTTCCAATCATATTGGAGATATCTTATCACTTTCTTCCATATATGAGACAGAATCATGGGGAAATATAGAACAAGATGATTTCCTGAATCAAGCCTTAATTTGTCATTCTTACTTATCTGCTAACCAGATTCTAGACCAGATACATTTAATTGAAAGTAAGATGGGACGTCAAAGATCGATAAAATGGGGACCACGCATAATAGACATCGACATTCTATTCTATAATGAAGAAATTATAGAAAATCATAATCTAAAAATACCTCATCCACAACTAACTAATCGTAATTTTGTCCTTATACCGCTTCTAGATATTTGCCCAGAATATGAGCATCCAGTTTTAAATAAAAACATAAAGGAATTAGCTCAGGAATGTCAGGACAGATCTAAAGTGACCTTATATAAATGAAGCCAGAGCTAGCCTTACACACTTATGAGCCAGAAAATTTTTCCATATAGATACGTCAGTATTGAGGGCAACATAGGTAGTGGAAAGACATCTTTGGTAGATAAATTATCCACCGATTATAATGGCAAACAAATACTAGAACAGTTTGCCGATAATCCTTTTTTGCCTCTTTTTTATCAAGACCCTGAGCGATATGCCTTCTCGGTAGAATTATTCTTTATGACCGAGAGATATAAGCAATTGCAAAAGGACCTAACATCAGGTGACTTATTTCAGCAGTATATTTTCTCTGATTTTTTCTTTGTCAAATCACTCTTATTTGCCAGACAAAATCTAGGGAGAGAGGAATACAAGCTTTTTCAAATGCTCTTTTCTGTACTCAGCAACACTTTTGCAGATCCTGACATATTGGTCTATCTGCACAGAGACACAGAATACTTATTGAGCAATATCAAAATGAGGAATCGCCCTTATGAGCAAGAAATAGAAGCGGAGTATTTACTAAAAATTCAGAATTCTTATTTTGAATACTTAAGGAACATCACTTCATTTCCAGTATTGATCCTAGATATAAAGGATATGGATTTTGTAGGAAGTGAGACCCATTATGAGACTATCAAGTTTTTAGTATCAAAGAAGTACAATCCCGGGGTACATCGGATGACCGTAAGCTTCTAAGCTTTTATGTGTTCACTTCATCATGTGGCTGGAATAAAACTAAAAAAGGCTGTTAGCTTATTTATCCTTCTGGCTTCATCTGCGGAAATAATAACACATCTTGGATACTGCTAGAATTAGTAATAATCATCGCCAATCTATCTATACCTATTCCAATACCTGCTGTAGGTGGCATTCCGTATTCTAGTGCTCTCAGGTAATCCTCATCCAGCTGCATGGCTTCTTCATCTCCTCTCTTACCTAATTCTAATTGGTCTTCAAATCTTTGACGTTGATCTATAGGATCATTGAGCTCCGAGAAGGCATTACATATTTCTTTGGCATTGCATATACCTTCAAACCGCTCTACCAATCCTGGCTTACTTTTGTGCTTCTTCGCTAAAGGTGACATCTCTACTGGATAGTCGGTAATGAAGGTCGGTTGGATAAGTAAGTGCTCACATTTCTCCCCAAATATCTCATCGATGATTTTACCTTTTCCTAGGGACTTATCTATATGAATACCCAGTCCATGAGCAGTATCTCGCAATCCTGCTTCATCCATTTCCGAACAGTCTATTCCCGTAAAATGCTCTATAGCTCCAAACATGGTATATCTCTTCCATGGTCGCTTAAAGCTGATTTGATTATCTCCTACTTGAAGCTCTGTTGTGCCATGAACTTCCATGGCTACATACTCCAGCATCTCTTCAGTAAAGTCCATCATCCACTCATAATCCTTATAAGCTACATAAAGCTCCATCATTGTGAATTCTGGATTGTGGAAACGGCTCATGCCTTCATTCCTGAAGTCCTTGGCAAATTCAAAGACACCATCATAGCCACCGACAATTAATCGCTTCAGGTATAGTTCATTAGCAATTCTTAGGTAGAATGGGACATCCAAAGTATTATGATGCGTTTTGAAAGGTCTGGCTGCCGCGCCGCCATATATTGGCTGGAGAATAGGTGTTTCTACTTCAAGATAGCCTTTGTCTGCCATAAACTTTCTCATGGCATTGACCATCTTAGACCGCTTGACAAAAGTCTCTCTTACTTCTGGATTCACAGTCAAGTCAACATATCGTTGTCTGTATTTGAACTCAGGATCAGTAACGCCATCAAATACATTTCCATCTGCATCTGTTTTGACTACCGGAAGGGGTTTAAGAGATTTACTTAATAAGGTCAACTTGGTCACATGAATAGATAGCGTACCAGTCTTAGTTGTAAAAGCATGTCCCTCTATGCCAATAAAATCACCCAAATCAATCAACTTCTTAAAGACTTGGTTGTACATGTCTTTATTCTCATCAGGGCAAATATCATCCCGGCTCACATAGATTTGCATTCGACCAGAAGCATCTTGAATCTCTGCAAATGAGGCCTTGCCCATGATTCGTCGACTCATAATACGGCCTGCCATTGACACCTTATTATACGCTTCACTGCCTTCCTTATATCCTTCATGAACTTGATGGGCCTGATGGCTAACGTGATATTGTGCACTTGGATAAGGATCTACACCTAAATCAATGATTTTCTGAAGATTCTCTCTTCGAATTTGTTCTTGCTCACTTAATTGCTGACTCATATTAAAGACAATTGTTATGTGACAACAAAATTAACATTAAAACAATGGAAATAATGATCTTACGTAGCGAGAGAAATCATCAAATAAGTTATTTTAGACTATTCAGTAGAAATGAACCTATTCGCGGAATGAGATTCTCAATCTTACTTATTCTTTTTAATGTCATTTTAACCCTCCATTCCCTTGCTCAAACCACAATACTCATAGATTCTGGACCTGGTCCTTATACCAATATAGATGGGACAATATTAGATGACTATGATGTAGACATATCAGATTGTTCTTCTGTCCAATTTTCTGTAGGTTTTTCGTTTAATCTACCTTGGGAAGGAACAGGTGGTATGGAATTCTGTACCGAATGTATAGGAGGTTGCGCCTGTGATCCATCTAACCCAGGCAGTCAAGGTTGCGCCACCCCCGTGCCATGTTGGGATTTTATGTGGATGCAGTTTTTTATAGGGGGTCAACTTGAAGACGAAAATCTCATTGGAGATGCGGATACAGACAATAGTGAGAATTTTGGAATTTATATGACTCCTGTATTTTGTACAGAGGATGAATCAACGGCCACAATCGAAATCACAAATCAGAATTGGGCAATGGATGAAACGAATGAGTTTTCAAACGTTACACTTATTTGTTGGGAAGGCACTACGACCGTTACTGCAAGCAATCCAGTATGCTTAGGTGGTGACATTCAACTAACAAGCACTAGTACTGATGCGATATCTTGGTCGTGGGAGGGCCCAGCTGGATTTACATCGTCACTGCAAAATCCATTGGTAACTGGCTCTGATTTGCCGATAATACCTGATGATTATATCTATTCGCTGACTATATCGGATTCTAATGGATGTATGTCCACTGATGAGGTGGAAATTACTATCGAAGAACCTGTGGAGACAGATCTAGATGCTATTGATCTTAATCCCTGTGAGGGTGTAGACATTGAATTGGAAGAGATAGGTGGAGAGGCGTCAAGTTGGTCATGGACTGGACCAGAAGGTTTTTTTAGCACTTCTCAATTCCCAATTGTTATGCCTCCTAATCTGCCTGATGCAGGAACACATACCTATGTTGTCATCGTTACAGACTCAGGGGGCTGTACTGGTACAGGGGAAATAGAAATTATGGTAGAAACTGTACCAAATGCAGAAGCAGATGCAGATCAAACATTGATATGTGAAAACGTAGATATTCTTCTTGAAGAAGAAGGAGGAGATGCAGATGTGTGGTTATGGGAAGGCCCTAATGGCTTTACCAGTACGCTACAGGACCCAATAGTAACTGGGTCAGACTTACCAAGTATTGGCACCCACACTTACAATGTTACCATAACAGATTTCAATGGATGTACCCAAACTAGTTTTGTAGATATAGAAATAACGCCTGCACCTACGGCACAAGCTTCTGCAACTTCTGCTACCGTCTGTGCAGGTCAAAATATAGAATTACAAGAGATATCCAATGTATTCAACACCTATACTTGGACAGGTCCAATGGGCTATACCAGCAATGTGCAAAATCCAATCATCTCCGGATCAGATCTACCAGGAATTGGCACACATACATATACTGTCAATGCCATAGATGCTAGTGGTTGTATGGATACTGATGAGATAGAAATAACAGTAAATGCTACAGTGACAGCTACGCTAACAACTCCAGCAGGGGGCGATGTTATCGTATGCGATGGAGAATGTGCTACAACAGAATATATAGTAGAATTAGAATTGACAGGAGGTGTTGCTCCTTATACTGTTGATATCGGCATAGTTGGCGTACCCATTCCTATACCTCTACCTGCCATAGATGTAAATCAAACCTTTATACAAATATGTAATGGCCCTATAGGATTTGATTTCAATAGTGACCCGCTACAAATTACCTTACCTGATTTTGCATTTGGCACTTCTCTTGAGATAACAAATGTTGTCGATTCGGGAGGCTGTACCGGCAGTATTTCTGGAGGCAATGTCTCTCTAATTTTGATGGATAATCCTTCTATACAATCTCCAAATGTAATGCCCGAATGTCTCCAGCCTGGAGAATCAATCGACTTAACCCAATATGATGCTGAAATTGGAAATGGTCTTGATGTGCTGTGGTTGCGAACGGAGGACGAAGATGATCTCATCAACAACCCAGAAACCTATGACACAAATGAAGGTGAGATGGTCTATGCCGTAGTTAGTGATGATCCTTGTTTTTCTGAAATAATTCCTGTCCAACTTGAAATCCTTTTTCAACCTGTCATTACTATTGAAATGCCTGTCATTGATGTCTGTGGAAATGAACTTGAATTACCACCAATAAATGACGTCGCAAGCATAGACTTTGAGGTGTCTCCTCAGTATTATCAAGACAATGACTTTTCCGTTCCTGGTCAGAATCCTTCATCTGTGATTATAGTACCTGATGGGTCTAGCACAATATACCTTTATGATCAAAGTAGTGATGAATGTTTTGATGCGCAACCCATAGAAGTCATTTCAAATCCTCAGCCAGAGATCCTTTCACCTTCTGGAACTATTTCAGAATGTGGTTCTATAATTCTCCCAGATCCAGTTATTATCAATGACAATGATATAGACTTTGAGTATAATACAGAGCCAGATGGAAGTGGGCGCTCCTTTTCAGAAGATGACGAAATAGAAGCTACAGATGGCATCGATATGTTATTTCTAATTGCAACAAATCGAGGTGGCTCAATAGATTGTATTGACACAACACAGATCAGATTAGAATTCCTCAGTGGTGTGAATTTTAGCGCTATTATCCCCAGCCAAATTTGTGATACCTTAATTCTACCAGCTATTTCGCCTGCCTCGCCAACTGCAGGATTTTATACAGATATAATCAATGGTGATATTTTTCTTCCTGGTGATACGATATCTTACGAAGAAGCCAACGCAACACCTAACATATTGGATACCCTTTTTCTGTTTGATCCAACACAATCTGGAGTCTGTGCTACAGTGGATACAATAGTTTTTGAGATTGGACAATCTCCAAGGTTGGATATAGTTATCCAAAGACAATTTTGTGAGGCTGGTACTCTGCCATTACCAGATAGTAATAATCCAAATCTACAGTATTCAACAAATAGAGATTTTCTGCCTGGGACAATATTGGATCCATCGACTTCAATTACAAGTTCAACTCAAATATTCTACAGAGATAGTATTGCCTTTCAATCTGGCGGTGGCTGTTTTGCAATAGATTCATTTGAGTTAGAAATTATCACACCTCCTAATGCGGGCCAGAATAACGAAGTCAATCTGTGTCAAGGCACTAACTTAATCATCGACTTATTTGAGCTATTAGGTAGTCCAGATCAAAATGGCCAATTTTCTACACCTATAGTTGTTCCCGACTTGGACTTTTCGAACCCAAGTCAGGTAGACTTGTCAGTTTTGTTAGCAGGTAATTACAGTATCGATTACAATATAGAAGTAGCAGGCTGCCCAATATCCAGTTCAAGCTTAATCGTTAATGTCTCTAGCCTACCATTTACAGGCACACCGTTTGATGAGACTATTTGCAGAATCGCAACAGATGTAGACTTAACCCAATTACTCACTGATGAGGAAATAGGTGGTGATTGGTTCTACAGCACGACACAACAGACAATGCGGCCTATCACAGAACCTACAATCTTTGATGTATCTAATATTCAGGATGACATTATTTCAATTATCTATAGTGTTGCTTCAGACAATCCAAACGAAATATGCAATGGTGCAATGACAGTTTCCACACTAAGACTAACGGATGCACCAAATGCTGGATTGGATGGAGCCTCGACAATATGCATGGGACAAACAGTAGATTTGAATACCATTATCTCTGCTGATGCAGATGCCGGAGGCACCTTTTTCCAAGATGGATTTGATGTCCCCGATCCAACCAATTGGCTCCCATTAACGATCAATCAAAATGTCATCATTACATACATCATAGAAAGCAATCTTGGTGTTTGCCCTTCTGACACAGCTACCATCGACATCACCATATCTGATATTCTTACTGCAGGCACCCCTCTATTTGATGAAAATGTATGTGAGAATATTCCAATCTTTCTAAGCGATAGATTGGATGGTGAATCACCTGGAGGTACCTTCTTCTTAGCGTCAGATTTGAGCATACCCTTGCCCGACGAATGGATACCTTCTTCTAATGAAACTTTCATTTATATTACTCCTGAAGCTACAGGTTGTGATCCAGACACTAGCACTTTTTCGATAGAAGTCAATGAGGCTCCTATAATCACTAGTACACTATCAAGTATGGATCTCTGTAGCGACTCACAAGAATGTGTCGATTTAGAATTATCTAGTAATAAAGATGGACAGCTTATTTTAGAAATATTGAATGATCCTACGAGTCAAGAACGTATAGACTTAGACGTTGTACTGTCTCCTGGAAGCTCAATCCTCCGCTTATGTCCTAGTGCAACATTTAATGAGCCTCCATCTACCAGTGACAGTTTATTTATAGGATCAAGTGGTGAAATAATGGTCAATACCATTTCCTTCGAAGAAGACTTTGGAATCTGTCCTACTATACCACTTAACCAACAACACCTCATAAGTATTAGAAATGAATTTTTGTTAGAAATAGACACAACAGTATGTGATGGAAATAGCATAGAACTTGCTGGTGATTTCTTTTCCAGAGATACCATCATTAATGCGTTCACTTCCTTCGGTTGTGATTCGACTATCATCATTAACATAAATGAGGAATTAGCGACAACTGTGGATGTGACACGCCAATTATGTGATGGACAATTATTTGATGAAATAGATGGCTTTTCATTTACCAGCAACATTGATACTATAATAATACTGGAAGGTGAAGCTGAGACAGGTTGCGATAGTATTATAAATCTAAACTTAGACTTTCAAGACATCACAATAGGAATGCTTACCCCAACTCTTTGTGAAGGAGAATCCTTAGAAATCGATGGTGTTGTGATAAATGCCACTAATCCTAACGCAGACATTCCAAGTCCTGTAATGTCTGTATTTGGTTGTGACAGTGTGACGAATGTTATGGCCGTTTTTCGTCCCTTGCCAATAGTTGGATCTGAGAGTCTGACTCTATGTCCGGATGAATCACAAACAATTGGAGATATAACCTACGATATCAATACAACCTCTGGCACAAGTCTCTTAACCAATGGATCTGCTGTCGGTTGTGACAGTATGGTTAATGTCACTGTGAATATAGTCCAAGAAGTTTTTGACATGAGCTTTGATCTATGTGCCAATGACTCATTGACCATAGGCAATGATATCTATACTGCTAGTAACATCACAGGAATGAGTAATACTGGCATGCTGAGTTCGTTAGGTTGTGATAGCATCCTCAATGTCAATATCAATGTATTAGACCTAGACGAACGAATGATTAATCTTGAACGATGTGAGGATTTTATCTTCGTAATAGGTAATGATATTTTCGACTTTGAAAATCCTTCTGGGATGGCAGCAGTGTCAAATCCCAGTGGATGCGATAGTCTATTTATAATCAATATTATAGAGTTAAGAAAAGACGAAATAAACTTGGAGCTAGCCTTCTGCGAGGACAGAGACACCATGATAAATGGTACTATTTATAATGCTGGAAACACAATGGGTCAGGCAGTCCTTATGAATGAATTCGGTTGTGATAGTACGGTGATTGTTAATCTATTTGTCGGTTCTACTTCAGCAACAATAATGACGAACATCTGTCCTGGTGAAAATTCTGGTACACTTGAATTAATGAGCACAGAAGGACTTACGCTTCCCCTGAGCTTAGACATTCCCTCAGCTTCCATTTCAGTAGTTGTTAATGATCTTCCTTTTGTAATCGACCTTCCCGTAGGAAATCATGAAGTTTCGCTAGATGATGGTGAATGTACTTATGCAGAGACCATTCTACTATCAGAGACCATTGAACCAGTTATAAACGTAACAGCCGATACCCTTTCAGATAATAGCTGGCAGCTGTCAGTAGATTCAGATCAAAATATTGTTGACTATAACTGGCAAACCTCTGCAGAAATTGATTGCAATAATTGTCCTTCCCCGATGATCACATCAGATTTGCAAACTTCAGTTAGTATAGAAATTGCTACCGATACAGGATGCACATTCACCAGTTCTATAGATCTCAGTCCTGTTGGAAATACCTTTGAACAGGACTCTATTGTTAAAATATTCTTCCCAACCGCCCTTTTGCTGTCTGATTCTCAGAATGACAGATTTGTTATCAGATCCAATATTAATCTGGAAATCGATAGATTGAGTATCTATGACAGATGGGGAAATTTAATCTTTAACAATGAAAACTTCCTTACTGACATTGTCGAAGAAGGCTGGGATGGTCGGCGTAATGGTGTAGAGATAGAACAAGGCGTCTATGTATTCCTAATAGAATATGAAGACCCAGTATTTGGTCCTGAAATATTGCATGGAAGTATTACAATTATCCGCTAGGGTACTATCAAAAGATAGTATAACAATTTATCTGGTTTAGCTACACATTATCAGATTTCCTACGTTAATATTGTAGGTTTGCGTTTGCAAGCCTATTGAATGATTGTACCTATATACGAGCAATGAAGCTGTTAGTTTTTGTTATATTTTCACTAGTCTTTTGTACTTATGGTAGCTCAAAAGACCATGAATCATCTGGAGTTGATCCCATAACCACAGAAGTAAGTACTGCTGAGATCATGATCTGCGATGGACAGTGTTCGGATATATCCACAGATATCGATATTGAAATAACTGGAGGCACACCGCCGTATCTAGTCAGAATCGCCTTTGAATGGAGTCCAACTGCGCCAACAACCAGCTCAACATTTACCTTACGTTCCGATACAGAAAATCATGTACTGAGAATATGTAATAGCAGCACTGCAACTGACCCTGGAGGAGAAGAATTTATTGGAGACACAACTCAGTTTACAATTCCAACGAATTTTTTACCAAGTGTCATACAGTTTAGAGAAGTCCAGGATGCCAATGGTTGCATCTCTACCGATTTTGGTAGTATTGACAGAGTATCGGTTACTCCCATTCAAGGAACTTTCACCATCTATGACGCAAATATTCCACAACATATATGTGATGAATTAGTACTCCCTCCAATTACACCCAATTCTGCCACTGCTGCTTATTATTCCGAACCATTAGGTAACGGAACTGCTTTTATGCCAGGAGCAGTACTTGACTTCAATACCATTAACTTGCCTACAGGCGATCTGTTAGATACTTTATATGTTTTTGATCCCGCTGATATATGTCAATCACAGGCATTAATCCCATTTACCTTAAACCTTAGCCCTAACCATAATGTACCTGATGACCAGTCGCTATGTGACAATTACACATTACCAGATTTTTCTGGCCCTGTCACTTCACCCTCAGCCATGTATGCCAGCAATAGGGACTTCAATCCAGGGTCAGTTATTCAGCCTGGCGATGTTATAAGTAACACGACTATGATCTACCTTCAGGATATAATTAACTACCCTACTGGTGATTGTATATTTCTGGATTCTTTCTTAGTTGAGATAGTTGATATGCCTTTTGCTGGTATTGACTCCATCGTCACCTTGTGTGTTGGTGAATCCAATATAATTACTGACCCAAGAATTTTACTGAGTAACCCAAACGCTGGTGGAGAATGGCAATCAAGTGGGATCACCGTTCCTGATGTAGACCTCAATAATCCAATGGATATCAACTTAAGTAATCTTAATTCAGGGGAGCAATACATCCTGACTTACACCATAGAAGTAACGAGCTGCCTTATTTCCTCGGCTACACTAACCTTCAATGCTGTAGACCCACCATTTGCCGGAGATAGTACAAGTATATCCCTCTGCAGCGGTGATGGTGTCCAGGATTTTTTCTCGTTGATAGGTCAACCTGAATTAGGTGGCATCTGGACTCAAACAACAGGTGCACCGACAAATTTTGCAGACTTTAGTCAAGCAGACTTTTCAGGATTCTCCGATGACATTTATACATTCAATTATACAATTGATGCAAGCAGCTCCTGCCCTGAACAAGTAGCTGAATTAGTTATAAATCTTAACTCAGGACCCAATGCAGGGGCAGACAACATGGCTATAGTGTGCAAGGGAGATATGATAGACATAAGGACGCTATTATCAAGTGATGCTGATATGGGTGGCAACTTTATTGTTGAAGGAGGGATTCCGCTATTTAATGGCATATGGGATTCTAACCAATTCATTGGTGATGAAGGAATTGTCAATATCAATTATATTCTGAATTCCAGCTCTCCTAATTGTCCATCTGACACCTCAATATTTGTTATAGACTTGATCCAACAACCCTTCGCAGGAATTGCGATGGCTCCTAGCATAGATTTATGTATAGGTGAAGAACTTCTACTATCTGATTTTATTGATGGAGAAACCAATGGAGGAGAATTTCACTTGTCTACTGATTTAAATACTTCGATTCCTGATTTGTATACAGCAGGAAATTCAGATGTGACTATTGCACATATTGTTCCTGGAGGAGGTAGTTGCGATCCTGATACGACGATGTTTGGTATCCTTATCCAACAGCCCGTGGATGTATCATTAGAATTTGAAGATAATCAAGTATGTGTCTCCGAAGGTTTGTGCATTGCTTTGAATCTAGTCATTTCTGAAGAGGTACAATCATCCTTCTTTATAACCAATGGACAAAATGATAGCATTCATATAGATAGAGATAGATTTGGATTTAATCAATATCAAGTATGTCTATCTGGATCATATGGACAAGTGGCTAACGACAGCATATTTATAGGAATGGGTAATGCCTTGCTTTCTGTAGAAGTCGATAGCCTAATGACTAGATCAGCTTGCATAGGAAACATATCATCCGCTTCACAAATTACCTTCAATACAGGGACGACGGAAATATTCACAGGCTCAGTTTGTGAAGGAGAGACAACAGATATCAATGGAATGCAATTTGGAGAGACTACTGAATTGACATTTGCTAATATTAATGGTTGCGATTCTATAATTCAGATTGTCATAGATACCTTCCCTAGTGAAGTTGGATTTATACAAGGCCGATTTTGCGAAGGGCAGTCTGAGGAAATTCTTGGACAAACTTTTTCGAGAGACACTTTGGGCATGATTACTTTCCCGAACATGTCTGCTTTTGGCTGTGATTCCACTGCCCAAGTCGATCTTATTTTTGCGGATAGAGCTGTTGGACAAATAGACACAATGATATGTGATGGAAGTAGTGTAGAAATAGATGGTGTTGTTATATCTCAAGAAGGAATGATGGAAATAGATTTTGCCCAAGGCAGTCAGGCAGGATGTGATAGTAGTACTGTTGTCAATGTGACCG
>CAZPUF010000066.1:0-13819 GCA_964589705.1 uncultured Saprospiraceae bacterium
ATACCTTAAACCGCTTACCCCCCAAAACCAGACCATCTTCCCCATTTATCGCCACTAATACGCTATTCACCAGTACTAAATCACTGTTTATAGCCGCTTCCGTACCAAAAATCTGCCATTTGACTTCAGTTATAGAATATCAGCAATAGCAAGGACCACCATGCAGCATATTTGCAAGGAATATTTAAGATAATAAAGTCAACCTATGCAATCTGATACTTATACACACAACTTCGTGAGTTTCACTTTAAAGGTCTTATTGGGGCTTTTTCTTATTGGCAGCAGTCAATTTTCGCAGGCACAAAATGACTGCGACCACCTAACATTACGTTATAATGTTAATCAACATTTCTTCGCTTTAGACATATCTAATAATAACCAAGAAGAAGCAGAATGGACCATTGAGATCCAGCAAGCACATTATAAGTTAGATGCAAATTTGTTCAGAAACAGACAGGGTATTAATCTCACTATCGAGTCCAGCCTTAATGATGATGGCACGTTTTATCACCTTATTACACCTGATCAACCTATTGGAGGTTTCCAATTCTTACAGTTTGTATATGATGGTGTTCCTGAGGCAAGGGATAATAATTTGGATGCTGAATCACGGATTAATTGCCAATTTAAGCTAGATCCACTATGTGTTAATTTGAACTTGAATTTCTTTAATGAGTCTCAGCGTTCCTTTGGTTTTAGCGTACAGAATAATAATAGCGTACCTTATTTTCCATACGAAGTGCATATAGAAAATTCTAATTACAAGTTGGATCCTGCCAGTCTTAGTCATGATGGATTCGATTATCTATATACCGAAAATGCAGATGGTACAATAAACCATTACTTTATAGCTCAAGAGCCACTAGGATCTTTTTCACCGTCCCCACAAGTCAGAACAAATTTAGACTTGGGATTCAATCCTATATCTGATGGTGCACAAGTTGCTTGTGATGGTAACTTAATTACCTCAGGGTTAGATGGCGGACTAGAAAGTCACGGCGGATTAGCCAGCAAAATAGCAAAGAGAAACTTCAAAAGAGCACTTGGCATAAGTACACTTCCTGAAGTAACTAAGAATAACAATTTCATATCCCAGTTGGTACCTGTACAAATACTATCTGGAGATAATCTGATAGAGACCTCTCCTACTGATCTGATCGAGATTACAACAGCTGAGAGTATTTGGGCTGGAGATTACTTTATAGATGATAGCCGGTTTGGTTCAATTTTCGGATCCAAAACATCTGAGGTTATCTATGACCATACAAAGGTTATATGTGACAGAGTCAAAGGATCAGAATTAGCAGTGGTAGATGTTGTAGATATAGATGGTTATAAAACCATATTAAGTATCATCAGAAGACCAGATGCCTCTATAGAATATGCTATTTCTTTCTCATTAGGATATGAAGAATATGGTGATTTTACGATGGAAAGTCATTGGTCTGTTGACCAATACCAAGGCAGTCCTCATTATCTAAACTATCAGGTATGGACGAATTCAAGAGCCAAGAGTATTGCTGCGGTGCAGAAAATCATTCAAAATATTGTCAATGAATTTGGTTACAAGTTGAAGGCGTCTACATCATCACCTGCTGCACCAAATTTATTTGCAAGAAGTGCATACTACAGATTAGGTGCATTTAACCTTGAGCTAAATAACAGTTTGCAAGAACCAACAACAATTTCGTTTTTTGGAACCTACAATACCAAAGAAGTTGGAGGTGTAGAGTATGAGTACTCAGAAGATATTCTTATCAGTCCGGGACAGAGTACCATCTCACTTGATATACCTGAAGGAAATATTTTTGAAGGAGGTATTACTATCCTTGGAGAAGATAATCTAAAAGACGTTATCTATCTCGCAGACGGATCTTGGGGGTTAGAGTACCAAGAAGAAAGGACGACAATTAACAGTTATGAAATTACAACTGACAATAGAGAGGATAATAATGATGAGTACATAGTAGAAAGAGGACTTTCTGTGAGTGGTCATACAGATACTTACTTATCTATATTTAAGCAATTAGAGCCAGGTGGTCTAGCTGTGGATTTATCAGCTTACAACACCCTATCTTTTGATGCCAATAGAAATGGTGTATATCAGGTAACACTATTAGTCGCAGATAATACTGATCCAAGCAAAAACTTAAGTTATACGTTACATAATGATGGGAACGACTCTGTGGATATTCCATTCTCACTGTTCAGTAATGCTCAGGGAATAGAATTAGACCCAAGCAATATAACGACCATCTTTATCGGTTACTTACCAGAATATAATGAAAATGGAAATTTTGATATCACTATTGAAAATGTAAGATTTAGAAATGATGAGCGATCAAATCTACTCATCGATCCTAATAATCTTAATCTGTATCCTAATCCTTCAAGTGGATTACTAAGTATCACTCATTTGTTCGAAGAGCAATCCAATGTAACGATCACTATATCAAATGTCTCTGGTGCTATTATTGAGAGATCTAATAGTATCGCCGATGCAGGTATCAATAATTTCAAATTTGACATCAGTGAGCATCAGCATGGTTTGTATCTTATTTCGATGTATACCAATAAAGGTGTATTTGCTAGTACCGTATTACTAAATAAAGAATAACAATTTTTTCTTAAATATATTCTCACGTAGAGAGGCTTCTTATGGTTAGGAAGCCTCTTTTTTTTATTTCCATAAGACGACAGATCTATCTTCCGTTGCGAGAATCAGTTAAAACAAAGGATTTATCTATAAAATATTACCTATCGCCTAATTTGACAACCTATAGCCATACGATTCTAGTACTTTAGGGGTCTAAATTGTATGGAATGAAAACGCTATTAACGCTACTTACATTTATGCTGTCTTGTACTTTGCTCCAAGCCCAGTTTGGTAATTGGGGAGGTGGAGGTAGTGGCTCCAAAATCAAAGGCAAGATTACAGGTGCATTGGTAGATTCTATCTCTGGTGAAGAAATTGGATTTGCGACCGTCGTCCTTACAAAAGCTCAAAAAACTAGGGAAATCAACGGTGTGTTAACGGAAGAAGACGGCAAGTTTAAGCTTGGCGAACTCAAAATGGGTAAATATGATATCTATATCTCTTTCCTAGGTTACAATGATAAGATAATCAGAGATATAGAATTGACTGGAAAAACGCCTGATCATAATGCGGGAAATATTATGCTCTCTCCTACTGACTATGTTCTTGATGAAGTAAATGTAACCGCCAAGCGTGCCTTATTTGAAAACAAAGTGGATAAGATTGTCTTCAATGCAGAAGATGATTCATCCATTACAGGCGGTGATGCCACAGATGTGCTCAGAAAAGTGCCAACACTTTCAGTAGACTTGGAAGGTAATGTTTCATTAAGAGGATCGCAGAATGTACGAATCTTAATCAATGGTAAGCCCTCAGGCATGTTCTCTTCTAACGTAGCTGATGCCCTCAAAATGTTCCCAGCTGACCAGATTAAAAAAGTAGAAGTCATCACTTCCCCAGGTGCCAAATATGATGGAGAAGGAAGTGCAGGTATCATCAATATCGTCACTAAAAAAGAAAATATAGAAGGTATATCTGGGTCTGTCAGTGGCTCGGTAGGTAACAGACAATCTAATGGCAGCCTAAGCCTCAATGCAGGTAAAGGTCGATTCGGATTTTCTTCTAGCGGCGGATTCTATTATTCCAGTCCTAACGATGCCAATCTTTGTGTCCTTAGAGGTCCGGCCAACTTTGAATACAATGATGATCTAAGGTGTGAAGATCAGACTGGATTAAACTATACCAATTTTGGCGTGACCAATACTTCACGAATAGGGTTCAATGGTTCGGCAAGTGCCTTCTATGACTTCAATGCCTACAATGCGATCAATTCGTCATTCAGCATCAGAGGCTATGGCTTTGATACTGATGGAAATTCTCAAGGGATATTTTTTAGTCAGACTGCTACACCATCATTCGATAGGACCAATACAGGAGAAAATCTATTTTCAGGATACGATTGGAATACAGATTATACCAAGAAATTTGAAGGTAATGATAAGCAAGAGCTGGTTATAGCTACTCAGATATCTACTAATATTCAGAACCAAGATAACTTCGTCAGTGATGTAGGATTTTTTGCAAGAAATGAAAACATCAATAACGAAGGAGATAATCTAGAACTCACAGGACAGATAGATTATGTACAGCCAATAGGCAAGTCTAATAAATTGGAAGTTGGCGTCAAGGCTGTGATAAGAGAGATAGATAGTGACAGTGAGTTTAGCCCAGTTATAGATGAGGTGCCCACTTTGGACTTGGCCCGATCATTCCTATTTAACTATGACCAAGATGTCTATGCCGGTTATGCAAGCTATAATTTCTTCATTAAAAAATTCAATGTCATCACTGGACTGCGCTACGAACGTACTCAGATAGGTGGCGAAGGTGAACTTAAAGATGGATCTGTCAATACTGAAACCCAAGAGATACTTAATGCCTTCCCTTTCAGTTATGAAAATTGGTTACCTAATATTGCGATTTCAAGAAGTTTGAAAAACTTCAGAACCGTAAAGGTTGCATATAGCAAAAGAATACAAAGGCCAAGTCTCTTCTTTATCAACCCCTTCCGTAACACGACAGACTTTGCTAATCTGGTAGTCGGTAACCCAAGACTTGATCCAGAACTGACGGATCAAATAGAACTCACTTATAATACCAATCTATGGGGCATCACGATATTTAGTAGTCTTTACTATAAAAACAATACTCAGATCATAGAGCAGATAGCCACTACAGATGATGAGTTAGTGGTAAGAACCAGCTTTGATAATGTGGGTACCAATAATAGTGTAGGAATCAATCTATTTACCTCAAAGAGCATAGGAAAGTTAACTATTAGAGGTGGTGGTGATATATACACGTATAATGCATCTGGTCAAATAGATGGAGATGAGTTTGAAAACAGCGCCCTATCTTACCGATTATTTGCCAACGGTGAATTCGCATTTACAGGGACACTCAAAGCTGATTTTTTTGGATTCTTCCAAGCGCCAAGATTTACTTTACAAGGAGAAAATGCCAGCTTTTCTATTATGGGAGTTGGATTCAAAAAAGAATTTAAGAATTCAAGTATTGGGATAAGAATTATAGAACCATTTGTCCGAGATAAAGATTTCAATTCTGATATTACAGGATCAGATTTTAGGCAATTAACCTTCTTTTCAATTCCTTTCCGTTCAGTAGGAGTCAATTTCAGCTACAAATTTGGAAAAGTCGATTTCAGAGAGCGAAAATCTAAAATTAAGAATACAGATCAGAAATCTGGTGAAGGTGATGGGCAAGGTGGCGGTGGCCAAGGAGGCGGCTCATTTGGAGGTGCATAGAGTGTAAGTTCCAAGCAAAAAAAAAGTCCAGAAATCTGGACCAGAAGAAAAAAAGAAATGTACGGTAGTTACACTATTAAGCGTCGCCGTACATTTCTTGCCTGTATGTAGCATTGAGAACTTCGTTTCTTCTCTCTACACTAGGCTTCACAAAGTGCTTTCTTCTTCTGATTTCTTTCAGAAGTCGAGTCTTCTTAAACTTTCTCTTATATCTCTTAAGAGCTCGGTCTATAGACTCATCACTTTTGACATTAATAATTAACATTCAAGCCAATTTGTTATTAAAAGAGCGCAAATATACTGATTTCCACTAATTGTAGCAATGTCATAGCCTATAAATATGAATCCAATTATATTAGAATCTTGTGTAAGCAGCCTGGCGGAGGCCATATTAGCTGAACAAAATGGTGCCAACCGCCTAGAATTATGCGCCAGACTAGATTTGGATGGCTTAACCCCAGCATCCAAATTAGTTACCCAAGTATTAGATGCTGTCCAAATTCCAGTAAAAGTGATGATAAGAAGCAGGGAAGGAGACTTCACCTATACTTCAAAGGATATGCAGGATATAAAAAAGGATATAGATCTTATGAAAGCCTGTGGAGTCACTCATTTTGTCTTTGGGAGTATAACCAACAAAATCTTAGACTTGACTCAGTTAGGGTTGGTTACAGATTATATAAAGAAGGACAACTATCCCATATCCTCACTTACCATCCACAAAGCCATAGATACTAGTCAGGATATCCTCGGAGACATCGCTCGATTACTAGAAAGCTCTTTTTATAAGAAGGCATCAGCATCAGCCATTCAACTTTCAATATTGACCTCAGGTGGTGACAATACTGCTATAGAAGGCAGCCATGTAATACGGCAGATGATAGATATTGCTGACAATCGAATAGAAATCATAGCAGCTGGCCAGATCACACATAGCAACCTACATCTTGTACAACAGAAAATTGGAGGACAGAGCTATCACGGAAGGCGCATCGTTGCTTTATGATAGAATACTTGTAGTGAAGGAATGAAGACTACCCCTACCTTCTGAGACTATTCTTATAATAAGAACGCCAGGAAATGTCACCTCACATACATATCAGGGTCCTGATATTTGTCCTGTAGGGCTGAAGTATAGTCGCAAGTGAAGGCTTGTAGTAGGAATGATCAAGGATGTATCTTAAAACTTCTGTCTTTATAATACAATTCAGTATTATGACACTTAAGAACCACATAACAATCATCTACTTCTTACTCTTCTCAATCGTCACTCTCAGAGCCAATACTGTTACTATAGCTTCTGGAGAGCTAATCAAAAAAATGACGACTGTCGATCTAATTGAGAATCAGGAGATGAATGCAACTATAAACATGACAAAAACTGCCCTAACAATTGATGCGGATGAGATTATGGAGTATGTGCTGTTATATAATGCAGACGGAGAGCTAAAATTTCAATTGATAGCAGATACTAAAAATTTACAAGTAGATAAGCGCCTTTTTGAGCAAGGAGACTATACTATGAGTATAGTGCTAAAAGAAGGTCAAATCACTAAAAGATAACAAAAATTAAGGTTTTATAATTCTTATATTAAGGGTGTTAAAGGTCAATGGATAAAGCTCTGTTGGCCTTTACTTTTTTGCCTAAACCCAGCCAATAATGTTTGAAATAATATAGAGACGAGAGTCGATGTTATAAAAAAAGACCGGTCTTATAGTAATAAAACCGATCTTCGAGATTGAGTAATTATTTCCTTAAATCGTATTTGGAATTGCGATTTTTCGGATACGAAGCAAATATATATGAATATCCCTATATATACAGTACCATAAGGCTTTAAATATTTTTAGTCTTCATACATATTTTATTTATATATATTATTGTTTGATTTTCTCGCGATTTCAACCTATTTATCACTTTTACTTACTATTTGGCACAATAATTTTTTGTGCATCGAATTATGAAGGTTTATATATTTGGATAGTCAGGCAGCCCAAAAGCTTGGCCTATGTTATGAACCTAGAAATTTTAAACGGAGATTTTACCGGTTATTACTCCTACAGCCAACTGAATGAAGTAGACCACGAGATGCAATGTTCTCTTGTGTTTTTTGATGATGGTAGAGTAGTTGGACATGGAGTGGATGACGTAGATCCTTTTCACTTTGAAGGACGAGTAGATTTCAAAGACAATGCTATCGTACTCATTAAGAAGTACCCTACTCATCAGGTCAAATACTCAGGCACGCTGATCAATCAAAATAATGTCATCTGTATAAGTGGCATTTGGACAATTGAAGGTGTTTTCAATACCTCTGGATCATTTACTCTAAAGAAAGGTAACACAATGGCTTCCATTATGGCTGACATAAGCCACCTTGAGCAAGTACTTAAAAGAGACTTACAGCAGGTAGAAGAGTTATAATCAATTCTTTATGCCATCTGCAATAGCCATTCAATTCAAGGAAGTATACTTAGATGGAAAGTGGGTGGTCAATACCAACCTTGCTTCTACATTGAAAGCAGTAACCTATTATCAGGCTACCACTACCCTAGGATCTCACAATTCTATAGCAGCACTTACTTTTCATCTCAACTATTATATAGCAGGCATTCTTAGTGCCATGCAAACTGGCCAATTGGTAATCGAAGATAGGTATTCATTTGACATGCCTGATATAAATCATACAGAAGACTGGCATAATCTCAGGCAAACTACTCTAGATAATATCCTCAGGATGTCAGATAATCTGGAAGCAATGTCGGAAGCAACTTTTGAAGGTCCATTTATAGATAAGAAATATGGCACCTGGAAAAGAAATATTCAAGTAATGATAGAGCACGGCTACTATCACCTAGGTCAAATTGTTATGTTGACCAAACTTATTCCCCAAGATAACAATTGAGCGATGGCAAATCTACAAAGGCTTCGCTACCCTTTTCTGATCACAATTGGTGTATTGTTGTTGCCCCTCATTTCTATGCAATTTTCTGAGGAGGTACAGTGGACTTTATCTGATTTTTTAATAGCTGGTGTACTCATTTTTTCAGTTAGCAGTATAATTAGCTACATACTATCTATATCCAAAACCAAAAAAACAAAGATAGTTTGGATAACACTTCTTGTGATTTTATTTATTCTATTATGGGCAGAATTGGCGGTTGGCATTTTCAATTCGCCCATTGCAGGAGACTAATTCGATAATCTGAGTTAAGACGCTTATCTTATGGTTGGACTACCTTTTTTTATTAAGTACTTTTTTATCTATTTGTTGCTGACTGACCTCCAGTATTTTTTTAGCTACTGTAGATATATCAGAACGAATTGGTAGGTAATCCAAATTATACGGCGACTTAATCCAATGGCGCAATTTGTCTACTATCCGTTGATCAAAATCATATACAATTGGCACTCCTATCTGCTTCAAGGCTGCTGCATTGCACTTCTGTTCGTACTGGTCAAACATTGGTATCACCATCATTTTCTTGCTTAAATAAAGGCCTTCGGCTGTCGCTTGAAAACCACCCCCTGTAAGCAACCCATGACAATTGATCAAAGATTCAGAATACCTTTTTTTATCAACAGGATGAATAAGCACATTACCTATCTCTCTAATTTCTTTAGATTTTTTGGTAAAAACTTCCCATCTGACTTCAGTCAATTCTTTGAAAATATCAACAAGACGTTCGTCAGAAAAGGCGGGTAAGTATACCGTTATATGGCCTTCATCTGACAATGACGCTTCTACCAACCCCGGTCGGATAATAGGTGGCAGAATATGATCATCATAGGGCTTATAATGTAGGCCAACATAGCCATCGCTTGGCGCTACCCAATGACGCATGCCATACTCAAATAAACGCCTGCGTTTACTTGGCATAGGTACTTTGTCAGAATAAAAGGAAGATTGATGACTAACCCCAATCACAGGAATATTATGACGGCGACAAGCATGTGCAGTGATAGTTTCATAATCGTTGATCACCGCATCATATTTATGGACAGGTACAGAGCGGATATCACTGAGAAGCTTGAAAGGTCTTAGTTGTCTTAAACTTTTTAGGTAATTGACGCCACCTCTGTTTCCAAAAATAAAATAGAGTCCATGATAGTTATAATTGAACGGAAATGGAAAATTGAGTTCTGCAGATTTACCACTTATCAAAAAATCAACGTCAGCAACCTCAGCCAATGCAGGTGCTATCTCAGATGCTCTAGCCAGATGACCATTACCAGTACCCTGAATCGCATATAGGAGCTTCATTGGCTACACATCTCGGTCCAATAATTTTTTAGAAAATTCAAAAAGAATAGACTTTCGGTCTTGATCCACATTAACAGCTTGCAAATGTGATTCTGCCAGTTGCTGATAGACAAGTTTTAGTTCATGGGCATGTACATCTACATGAGCACTCCCATATAATTCGAGAACTCGTTCCATATCTGTTTCTCCCCCACTCAAGTCCAAAAAAATATTCCTCAACTCATCTGCCTCTATTGAGCTCAACAATTCTAGTGACTTGAGATAAAGGTAGGTCTTCTTACGTTGACGTATATCTCCACCTATTTTCTTACCCAGTGATTCTTCCGATCCAAAGGCATCTAGCAAGTCATCTTGGATTTGAAAAGCAATACCCATGTTCCTACCAAATTCGTATAAGTGTTTTTGGTCCTGAGCATTTGCATTTGCTAGAATACCACCCATAGACAGCGAGGCCGCAATCGCCACTGAAGTCTTGAGTTCTATCATTTTTAAGTACTCTGTAATGGAGACCTCCTCTATAACCTCATAATCCATATCATAACGCTGCCCTTCACAGACTTCTATAGATGTATCTGTAAATAACTTTGTCAGCTGAACCAACTTGTCTGGATACTTTTCTAAAAACCTATAAGCATAGATGAGCATAACATCTCCGGAAAGAATAGCTGTATTCTCATCATACAACTGATGGACCGTAGGCTGGCCTCTCCTCATTTCTGCTTCATCCATAATATCATCGTGAAGCAATGAAAAGTTATGAAACACTTCTATAGACATACCTGCCTCAAAAGCAAATTCTACATCATCCTTATATAGATTATAAGCAGCCATGACCAATACAGGTCTAATACGTTTCCCACCTAGTGAGAGTATATACTCTACTGGTTTGTATAAGGCCGAGGGTTGACTGGGAAAAGTGTAGTCATCCAGTTTTTCGTTAAAAATTTTCTGTAAAGCGTCTATCGTGTACATAGTAATCAAGTCAGGCTTTTCTAATCGCTAAGTTCTCAATTTTTTGTTGCTTAGCTAATATTCCAATATAGAACTGTTAGAAAGGTTGTAAGTTTAACTAGTTCTATCAATTACTAACAGATTCTAAGATGAACCGCCAAATACTTTCATTATTCACCTCTGGTTGGATTATTCTCATTCTAATCAGCTGTGGAGAACAGCCTAGTGCTGGCCCTGATCTAATCATCTATAATTCGAACATACATACCGGACTAGAAAAGAGTAAGGCCACAGCTCTTGCCATTAAAGATGAAAAAATTATTGCAATAGACTCAGATGAGACCATTTCTAAAATGAAAATATCAGATACAGAAATGATTGACGCTAAGGGCATGTTTTTGATGCCAGGCTTCATAGAAGGTCATGGGCATTTCTCTGGACTTGGAGAAACACTTCAGAATTTGAATTTTCTCTCGGATACTACTTGGGCACAAGCCATACAAAAAGTGAAGGAAAAAGTAAGCCAATCTGAACCTGGTGAATGGATATATGGTAGAGGTTGGCACCAGGAAAAATGGACTGAAGAACCAAGCAATGTACAACAGGGCTATCCTCATCATGAGACGCTATCTGAGATTTCGCCTGACAACCCTGTTATACTTATCCATGCTAGTGGACACAGTCTGTATGCCAATAAGAAAGCCATGGATGTAGCTGGCATCAATATCGAAACTCCAGATCCAAAAGGTGGAAAAATCATCAGAGCTACTGATAGTGAAGCCTTAGGAGTATTTGAAGAAAGGGCGATGAATCCTATCAGAGGTGCCTTTGAGGACTATAGAAAGTCATTGGATGAAGCGGCCCAAACGAAATTGTGGTATGCGGCAATAGATTTGGCACAAATTAGATGTCTTGAAAAAGGGGTTACTAGCTTTCAAGATGCCGGCGCTAAATTCTGGGAGCATGACAGATATTACAACATGGCACTGGATGGCGCCTTTGACATGAGGCTCTGGTCCATGGTAAGGCACAGCTCTTCAGAGATGGAAGGAAAGGTCGGTCAATACAGACGTATAGGCGTAGGTGACAATTATTATACCTGCCGAGCTATCAAAACTGAAGTAGATGGTGCACTTGGAGCACATGGGGCCTGGTTATTGGCACCCTATGAGGACAAACCTGATTTCTATGGGCAGAATACTACAGATATAGAAGAAGTTGCAAAGATAGCCTCCATCGCCAACAAGCATGATATGCAATTATGTGTCCATGCAATAGGTGATCGGGCCAATAAGGAAGTTCTAGATATCATAGAGGCTAATCAGGACGGAAATGTCAGCAAGCGTTGGCGGGTGGAACATGCACAACATCTCCATCCAGGTGACATTATGCGATTTAAAAACACTGGCGCCATTGCTTCTATGCAAGCCATACACTGCACCTCAGATGCACCTTTCGTCGTCAAGCGCCTCGGTCAGCTAAGAGCCAAGGTTGGGGCCTATGCCTGGAAAGCACTCTTGGATCAAGGTGTGACCATTGTTAACGGTACAGATGTGCCCGTAGAAGAAATAGACCCTATCAAAAACTTTTATGCTACCGTCACCAGAACTAGAGTGGACAATGGGATGCAATTTTTTGTAGAACAAAAGATGACCAGAGAACAGGCTATCCGTAGTTATACTATAGATGCTGCTTATGGTGCTTTCGAAGAAGATATCAAAGGCAGCTTGGAAGTGGGCAAGTTAGGAGACATAGTCATCCTATCCAATGACTTAGTTAATTGTAGTGACTTAGATATATTGGAGACTCAGGTGGCGCTTACCATCGTAGGAGGTCATATAAAATATCATAATGAAAAGATATTGAAAATATAAGGTGGTACCTCATTTATACCACCTCCTTCAATATTCTCAACATCGTCTTAGTATCTCCCATCGTATAGTAATGTAAAATAGGTGCTCCGTTTTCTTTCAATTCCTTAGACTGCTGAATGCACCACTCTATACCTATAATCTTTGCCGCTTCTCTATCCTTAGCAGCTGCCATCTCATTAGCAAATTCGTCAGGAAAGTCGATATAAAACATCCTAGGTATACTGGTCAATTGTGACTTACGTGTCATTGGTTTCAGTCCAGGGATAATAGGGACATCTATCCCTACCGCATGGCACTTATCTACAAAGTCAAAGTACTTCTTGTTATCAAAAAACATTTGTGTGACAATATAGTCCGCACCAGCATCTACCTTATCCTTAAGAAACTTTAGGTCTATATCGAAGTTCGGCGCTTCGAAGTGCTTCTCTGGATAGCCTGCTACCCCCACACAAAACTCTGTAGGAGCGGCGTTGGCCAAGTTCTGATCCAGATACTCACCATTATTCATATGCTGCAATTGCTGTACTAAGTCTACTGCATATTTATGCCCGCCTGGCTCTGGTATAAATCTGGAATCCATATTTCTTGCATCCCCTCTAAGTGCCAAGACATTGTCTATACCTAAAAAAGCCAAATCTATCAATGCATCTTCAGTCTCTGCTATGGTAAAGCCACCACATATTAGATGTGGCACCGTATCTACATGATACTTATGCATCAGTGAGGCACAGATACCGACTGTGCCTGGTCGCTTTCTAATAGACATCTTTTCGTAATAGCCACTCTCTCGTTTATTGAAAACTATATCCTCCCTGTGGTAAGTCACATCTATAAATGATGGCTTGTACTCCATAAGTGGGTCTAACGTGTCGAAAATATCCTTCATTCGCCCACCTTTCAGCGGTGGCAGTACTTCGAATGAGAGAAGGGTTTTGCCATTGGCCTCCTTGATATGGTCACATACTTTCATAGACTGTATAATTTCAGCTTCTAAAAAATATGCATCAATGTGATATCGGAAATAAATAGAATGGAGCGAAACCATTTTGACTTAAGTCCGCATCTTAGGTATCACCGTGGCGTTTCGTAGCTCGGTTGATGTTAGTACAATTGTACTAATCTCTTGATGCGCGGCAAAGATAGGTAATAATATCTATTTGCATAAACAGTAACCTAAAACAATAGCATACTTAAACCAAAGACTATTTTACATCTCAATGAGTCATATATCCCGAATTATAAATACTTTTGCCGACCACGACCGTGTGGTGGAATTGGTAGACACGTCCCGACAAGTCGGGATGTATGCAACGTAGGTCTGTGAGGTCCTACTGTATTGTTATAAAAGAAATATTTGCCGGTGTGGTG
>CAZPUF010000067.1:0-13551 GCA_964589705.1 uncultured Saprospiraceae bacterium
AATTGAAGAGGGATCATGGGCTGATGACCTTCGATTATGTTTTCGTATATAATTTGCCCAGCCAGGTTGATGCAAGTCAACTTAAGCCCTGTCTCTCCTTCAGCACCTACAGGGGACCAATCTACTTCTGCCTTTACAGTCGCGACTGATCCATCTGAGTTGAGATCGAAATCAATATATCTCATAGAAGATATTCTTGGGCCATCAAATGAAAGTAGTTCTATTGGTCGCCATATACCCATAGTCACTATCCTAGGGCCCCAATCCCATCCAAAATGAAAGGCTGCTTTTCTGACTACGGGCATTACTTTGATGTCACCGCTATCATTCTCTGCTGGTAATTGGCATGGCAGTTTTTTCATGTATGCCGCACCTACTTTTATTGGAGAATGGAAAATGATTTTCAGTTTGTTACTTTGAGAGAGTAGGGTTTTTACATCTACCTCCCATTGTCTGTGCATATTATTGGCCAGAAGAATTTGTGTGTCATTTAAGAAGACTGTTGCATATGTGTCCAATCCTTTAAATGCCAGATAATGATGTTCCTTTTCTAATTGCACTTGAGTAAGGCTAAAAGATGTCTCGTACACCCAATCTGCTTTTTCTACCCAAGTGATACTGTCTTCATTAGTACCAAAGAAAGGGTGCCGCATAAGATTGAGTCTCAAAAGATCCTCCTGTACTGTACCTGGTACTTTAGCATCCATCCAATCAGCTGAAGTCCCTTGGCGAAATTGCCAGCCATCGTGTAGAGTCAGGGTATCTATCTGTGCATCCATTGAGTTCCAAATGAAGAGTGAAAGCAGGCTACAAAGGCCAATCAGTCTTATGATCATTTAGGCATTCTTTTTCTCATCTTCTAATGCATCCCAATATTCCACAGCTCTTCTTGTGTGGGGTATACAGATGCTACCTCCAACCAGATTGGCGATAGAGAAGACCTCAAACACCTCTTCTGCAGTGGTGCCTAATTTGTGAGCGGTGCCAAGGTGATAAGCTATACAGTCGTCGCAGCGCAGGACCATAGAAGCGACTAGGCCTAGTAGTTCTTTGGTTTTGACATCTAGTGCGCCGTCAGTGTAAGTCTGATTGTCTAAAGAAAAGAATCGTTTGAGGACCTTGTTGTCATGAGACAAGATCCTTTCATTCATCTTTTGTCTGTATACGTTGAATTCTTCAATCTTATTCATATTTATGCAGATTTATTTATTTGCGACAAAAGTAATATTTCGTCTAACTAAGTAGTGCTGATTGTATCTAGTGAGTGCCTTTATTGATTTCTCTCCAGATTGATATAATCATCCTGAAAGGCAAAAAGAGGTTGGACAAAACTGCTGCTGACCAAAAAAGAACAATTTCTGTCCTTATGTAAGTAGCCAGTGCAGTTTGGTTTTTATAGGGAAGCTTCGTCAACATAGAATTAATGCCTTTCTCATCACTGAAAGCTTGGAAATCTGCGAATGCGCCTATTAAAAAGAAGAAGATTGGAATAGGTGCAAAAATAAAAATGGCCTTGAACCACTTAGAGTTTGAGACCCAATGATGCTTAAGCAGAAATATGTATCTCATAAGTGTTATTGCTATAACAATGATTCCAATATTCTGCTTGTAGAAAAAATAGTCTTCTCCAATGGTAGAGTAAATAGGCAAGAGCACAATTATAGCAATTAGGGCAGTCGTTAACCACCACACCATTTCTAGGATAATTTTATTATTCAGCACTAATTCTTTATTCTGTAATTATTGACAATAAGCTCACCATCAATACGCTTATAAATGGTGTCCTGAATACGGCGTACCAGTAGTTCATCGATGTAATATGGATGTCTGGTGCTGGATTCGATAGTTACTGATTCTAAATCCTCTTCTACAGCAAGCTGAAATAAAGCTTTCATCCAACCATCCTGTGTTCTCATTAAGTCAAGTCCATGTAGTTTTTCTTGATGTCTGACCTTTCCTTCTTTTTTACATACAAGTTCCCAAACAGGCCCACCTGAATAATCATGATCCACGTAATACCAAAAACTTAACTCTAAAGTATCATGGTTATATGAGTTGCTTAGAGGAAAAGACAGGATTTCCTCCTCACCAGCATTAATTAATCTGCCACCAGTACCGGCAAAAGCATGTGTCATATCCTCATCCATAGGGTCGTGTATTAATGGTGAAGCTAGGCTATCGATTGCACTACTACTATTGTTGATAATAGTTTGTCGATGCAAATTTTCTCTGGTGATAAATTCCTTAATATTTATCGAGCTTAACAAGTATTTATCGGTCCTGTATATTTCCTTGGCAGAATTGACGAGTCTATCTTCTTGTAGTGTTAGTTCATCCTCTAGTGAGATAACAAATAAGATGTCTTTCTCCTGCGAGAATTGGTAGAGTAAGTCTTTTTTGACCATAGGGTCTGCTAATAATTGCATAGAGGCAAGACACTGAGAGACGGACATCCTTGATAGCTTACCGTTGATGAGTGGTAAGCCGGAAGCAAGTGAATATCTATACCCTTCATAATTAGATCTGAATTCTCCCGAATGGTGGACTTTGTCTGTCCATCCATGTTCAGTAGGAATCAGGAAGATTCCTTCATATATGTCTCCATTAAGATTTAGTGCTTCCACTTTTTGTCTGTAGTCATCAAGTCTGCCTTTATTAAAGGCGTTATGATGAATTTTTCCTTTGGTACTCCTATGCAAAAACTGATGGACTTCCAATCCCCATAAGGCTACTATTAGGGTTCCAATTAAGAGTGCCTTCTTTTTATGGCCATCGTTCAATATCGATTCTATCCATTTTGATACACCGACTGCCGATATAATGCTTATCCCATAGTAGAATATCCAAGAAAACCTCCCAGGTGCTCTGAATTGCAATACGGTTCCTAAATGTTCTAAGGTCCATTCTTGGAAATAGATGAATGGAATCCCTAAGGCGAAGAGGAGTACTGTAACACTTGCTAGCAGTATATGCCCTAAGTAATTCTGATTAAAAAGACTAAATGTTCTTTTACCTTTTTTTCTAATAAGAAGGAACGGTAAACTTAACAGAAACAAAAATGGTATAAGTCCAATATAGGCCGTACCCTCATTAATCTGACGACCACTTTTGAATAGAGCAGATAATGGCTCGTTGGGTAGTGTCCCGCCAGGAAAGAAAATACTTTTCATCGTCGATAGGTTGCTAAAGAATCCATATGGAACCTTGGTTCTATCTGTGATTAGATCTAGGCTACCAAGAAAACTGCCTGTGATGGCAAGGGATATTACAGTTACCGATAGTGGAAGAATGATATGTGATAACTGTCCTTTTTTAAATAGCAGATAGGCCAATAATCCAATTCCTGAAAATGCCAATAGAAAGGAACCTGAAATGGCTAACAGGTATGGATTGTTGATGCCGAGTATTATGAGTACAAGGATCAAGGCAATTGCATTAGCTATGTTTCGTTTGAGCGATTGGTTGAGACTTACAAGAAAGTACATCAATAAGGGAATAAGAAATGCATAGCCCAAAGCGTAATGACCCCCAACTTGACGGGTTATTTGAGGACTCATCAATGCAATTAATACAGCAAATATGATCGCCAAGGAGGTCCTTATTTTCAATCTAAGGAAACAGAGAAACAAAACAATAGCAGCTAAAGGATTGCTCCAAAAGATTAGAAAATTGGATATCCCAGATGCAGAATGATGCAGACTGGGAAAGAAAGGTCTTAGCGTTGCTAGTATATATGCCACAACACCTTGTGCATCTGTCATATAGATCACCTCACTATTAGGATGGTATTGTGACTTCAATGTGGCGCCTTCTCCATAAGCGGCATGATAATGCAGATTGTAATGGATGGTCAATCCATCTCCACCAAAAGTTGGTGCATAGGCGTTAGGCGCATACATGAGCCCCTTCATATACATACCGCAAATAATGGCGGTCAAGGCAAAACAGAGTAAGCTGCAGGCTAATATTTTTCTTTTAGTCACGCTTTAATCAAGATCAGATTTGCGCCTAAATGTAATATAATGAAACCAGTAAAGATTAGTCTTAGATAACTTACTGACAGATATCAATCGATTGGTTGTAACTCACTTATATATCAAGTGGCTACATATATATTAATTTTCAATAAGTTAAGATTGACACTATGTCAATTTAATCATAGGGGTTAGAAGTCAGTGTCTTGTCTTTATTATGCAATGAGAATGAAACACTAATGCAATCGGATTCTCGTTTTTTGCCGATTTAAAATAAGAATGAGAAGTATTTTAATTAATGATTAGTTGGTTTTTGAATTAGAAAAGTAGTGTTATTGGTTGGCACTACTTTTTTTTATGCCCATTAAGAACTACAGGAAAGCATAGAACATCCCACCTTATGTCTTGCCCATTCAGGTCTTTTTTTATACCACTTATCAAATGTCGGATTATCACTATATGGTGTCCGTAGCATCAAAGCCATTTCCTCCAACATAGCATAGTCTTGATTGTTAGCAGCATCTATACATAACTGCGCTAGATAATTCCTCAATACATACTTTGGATTGGTGAGCTTCATTTTCTCCGAACGTTTTTGGACAGACATTGGGTCTTTGAGCAGCCTCTTTGTGTAAGTCTTCCACCAATTATCCCATTGTTTTTTGATGTCTCCGGTATAGTTATTTGCGTTATAGAATGCAGTTAGGATAGAAGTTGGCAACTCCTCAGATTTGGCTGAGATCTCTATATCTACTTCCGATAATTCTCTGAAAAATATGGTGTAATCTACTTCTGTGAGATGCATTACCTTTTTCCAATTTTCAAGAATGTCCTTATCTTCTTTAGCTTCTGTATATAATCCAAATTTATGGCGCATCATCTTCAATTCTTCCTGAGGATAACTTTTCTGATAGTTTTCCAAAACTGCTTCTAATGGACTACTTTCTCCTACCAGAGGATACAATGCATTTCCTAATTGCATGAGATTCCATAAACACATCCTAGGTTGATACCCATATCTGTATCTTCTGTGTTGTCGATCAGTGGTATTGGGAGTCCAATTATGATCATATCCTTCCAACCATCCATATGGACCATAGTCTATTGTCTGACCCAAAATGGACATGTTATCAGTATTCATGACGCCGTGTACAAATCCAACTCGCTGCCAATGAACAGCCATGGTTAAGGTTCTGGATGCCACTTCCTGAAATAAGGCCACATATCTACTTGGTCCAACCTGAGTTATAGAGGGATAATGAGTGTCGATCGTATAATCTGCTAGCTTTCTAAGGTTCTCCATATCTCCCCTGGAAGCAAAAATTTCAAAGTTGCCAAATCTGATAAATGAGGGTGCGATTCTGCAAACAACTGCCCCTTTCTCGTAGGCTGGGTGACCATCATACATCACATCCCTTAGTACGCTATCCCCCGTCAAACCTAAGGACAGAGCTCTGGTCGTTGGTACTCCCAAGTGATACATGGCTTCACTACACAAAAATTCTCGAATAGAGGAGCGAAGTACAGCAAGTCCATCAGCTGATCTGGAGTAAGGTGTCGGTCCAGCCCCCTTCAGTTGAAGCACCCATCTCTGTTTGTCATGTATGACTTCTGCGATATTGATGGCTCTTCCATCACCCAACTGCCCTGCCCAATGACCAAACTGATGGCCTCCATAACACATAGCATAAGATTTGGCAGATCGAAATGAAGCATTACCAGTAAACACCTTCTCAAAGAAAGGATTCTTAGTCAATGCCAAGTCCAATCCGATGAGTTTAGCTACCGAAGGACTAACGGCTATAATGGATGGATCTGCTGTTGCGGTAGGTGTCACCCATGAATAAGCTGCATTGGCTACCTGGCGTCTGGTATTCTCCAGTATTGGATCACCTGGAAGGGCTGAGGTAAAATCAGCTACAAAAGTCAAATTAAGATCATGATGCTCCATAGTATATTACTCGACGATGTTCAATTTCGCTTACTGTGATTCAATTAGCTAATAATATTAGGTACAAAAGGTTGTATTCTTCTATTAGTCATTTTCTCATTTCACAATAATAACTCGAGATCATATGTTTGTACCATAATTGTAATAAAGAAAAATCTAAGATGAATTATAAGGTCTTAAGTTATATAATGGTCATGGCAAGTTTGGTCATGGTATCATGTCAAAACCCAACGACAAGGCCAACTCCTGATGTGTCGGATATCAATCTAGAAGTAGACCTTATTAGATATGACGCAGGCTTGGCCAATATTGACCCTGATAAAGCAGGAGCAAGTTATTTGCAACTATTGACGGCCTATCCAAAAATGACTGACCTATACTTCAAGCAATTGGTCAAGATGCATACACCTGATAGGAAAGAATTTTACAACAGGATTTCTGAATTTGCAAAGGAAGAGCGCATTGTATCACTTCTGGACACGATTGAGCATACCTTTCCATACAATGATAAGCGCATTGCAAAAAGTTTGGAGAAGCCGCTCAAATACCTCAAGCATTACTTTCCAGATAAGGAAACGCCTGAGTTCTATACCCTTATGTCTGAGTTTGGCTATCAAAATTTCATTTTTGAAGGAGAAGATGGTAGAGATGCGATTGGTATAGGATTGGATTTTTTTCTGGGGGATGATTTTGAGTACAAGAAGATAGATCCAGGTAACCCAGCATTTAGCAAGTATCTGTCTCGAACATATACTCCGGAATATATTGCCAAAAGATCAATGGAAATGATCGTCGTTGATATCCTGGGTGACCCAACTGGAAAGCGATTTATAGATAAGATGATCTATCAAGGTAAGAAAGCATACGTGCTATCGCATATTTTCCCATCGACTCCGGATACAATATTGTGGGAGTATACCAATCCGCAGCTTGAGTGGGTGGTAGATAATGAGTTAGAGATATGGAGTTATTTTCTAGAAAAAGAGTTACTCTATGAAACCAATCATTTAGAGATAGCACATTACATCGAACCAGCACCGACTTCCAAAGGGATGCCTGAGGTTGCACCTGGAAGAACAGCTGTGTATTCTGGATATAGAATAGTAGAAAGCTTTATGGAGCGAAATCCTGATTTTACTTTGAAAGATTTGATAGAATATAAAGATGCTCAACGACTGCTGGAACAGTCCAAATACAAACCTAGCAGACGGTAGTCTACAATTTGTATAGCTTCTTAGTTATCGAGTTGTGTTGACTTGTAAATCTCAAAAGATATAGTTGACCTCCTTCTAGATTACTTATGTCTATTTGATTCGTACCCATATTAAGTTGAATCTGTCTGACCTGTCTGCCTTCCACATCAAAGATGGATAAAGTGGTCGCCTCATCTTCTTCTAAATCGATAAAGAGTAAGTCATTAGCTGGATTAGGATAGACAGTTATATCTGATTTCAATCCCGAGATGAGGTCTGATTCAGTAGCGGCTTCTTCAGTGGCATATTTTTCTTCAGGAGTAGAAACATATGATCGTGTTGTGATAGCATCTTCATCCTTAAGTGCTCTAGGATCACATACCTCTATTGTGATGTCATCTAACATGATATAATCATCAGTCTGGTTGGTTTCTGCTCTAAATCTGAGTACAGTATTGGATGTAAAATTACCTGATATAGCCAATGATTGCGATTGACCTACTTCTGAGTTAAAGTCTACACCTGATACAAAAGATGTCAGTATCTGAAATGGAGAATTATTGAGACTGTATTCTATATGAAAACGATCTCCAGTTTCCATATCATATGGGAAGAAATTAAAACTTAAAATAATTGATTGGTAATTCGATAGATCCAATTGGTCAGTAAAGACTGAAGATTGAGTGCCATCATTATCATGTATATAATAGCTGTAATTACCTGTAGTCGCAAACTGAGAGCTATTGAGCAATCTTGCAGAACCGCCTCCATCATTCCAAATGCCTAAGTTGCCATTCTCAAAACCAGTAAATGAAGCAACTTGACAATCGGTAGGTGTAGTGCCTCCACCAGGAGCACCACAATTGGCACCTACAGGGTTAGGTATACATTCGTCGTTATCGTTAGGGTCTAAGGCTTGACATATGCCATCACCATCATTATCTACCTCTGTGCCACCTGTACAATTACAATTGGCATCTATAGTGGACCCAACGGTGCACGGGTCATTATCATCACATGATGCGCCTATATTACAACCAGCAAATCCACCATTAGCACATCCTTCTAATGTAATATCATCTAATACAAAATAATCTGCTGCACTATCACATATTGATCTAAATCGAATAGAGACAGTGTTGGTGAAGTTGATGTTGTCAATTTGAAGATTGATATCTATTCGATCTTCATTGACAAAATCTCTACCGTGTATGTAGGTTGCTATTGGGAAATAAACATTGGATCCATTATTAATTTCTACAACAAATCTGTCGCCACTTTCCACTGAGAATGCATAATAATGGAATGACAATCTCAACGCGTCATAAGCTGAAAAGTCCTGTGATCTTGAAATCAAACTAGAAGCCCCACCATTATTATTATGGATATAGAAGCTATATTCTCCAGTATTGGCGAAACCTGGACTTCTAAGTAAGCGTGCGGATAATCCACCATCTTGCCAAATGCCCAAATCTCCGTTTTCAAAACTAGTCGTATTAAGTTGGATACAACTCATTTGGCCAGAAGGGGTAGCGCAATTTGTATTATTGGCATTAGGTACACAAGCATCGTTATCATTCGAATCAAAAGTGCTACAGATACCATCTCCATCGTTATCGACGATGGTGCCGCCACTACAACCACAATTGTTGTCAAATCTTTCGCCGGTCGTACATGGATCTCCATCATTACATAACTGGCCTATCAGATTGTTATTGAAATTAGGGCAAGTGTCTTCTACGTCACAGATGCCGTCATTATCAGTGTCTAAGATATTGCCACCTGTGCAGTTACAGTCACTATCCAATCTTTCTCCGATAGTACAAGGGTTGCCATCATCACAAGTAGAACCAACATTACAATTTTCACTACAAGCTTCAAGGCCTAAATCATCTATCAAAAAGAAATCAAGATCGCTATCAGTTGCCGCTCTTATTCTAAATATGGTCCGAGATGTAAATCTGATATTATCTATGCTTACATCCATTTCAAATCTTACACCATCCACAATATCCACGCCTATAGTATAAGCCCTGTGTATAAGGAAGTTATTACCATCGTTGCTTGATTCTACAACCAGCTGATCTAGACTTTCTGTCTGAAATGGTAAAATACTAGCAGAGATATTGACGCTTGATGCATCTAGAAAATCCTGTGGTCGAGATATTATGCTTGATGCAGCACCCTGATTGGCTCTAACAAAAAATACTGCTGTACCTGAATTTGCATTATCAGGGAATTCAAATATTCTAGCGGAAGCTCCACCACTGGTCCAAATACCTAAATTATCATTCTCAAAATCTGTAAAATTGATAAGTGTGCATCCGTCACTGGCCACAAATTGACAATTAGGAGAGCTTGCATTAGGGTTACAAGGATTCTGATCATCTGGATCTTGAGTAGAACAAAAGCCATCTCCATCCTGATCTATCACTACGCCTCCTGCACAATCACACGAAGCATTATATCTTTCTCCTATAGTACATGGATTGCCATCATCACAAGGAGTGCCTATTAATGCATTATTAAAGTTAGGACAGCTATCATTAGAATCGCAGATGCCATCATTATCGGTATCCACAAATTGTCCACCTGTGCAGTTACAGTTGGCGTCAAATCTTTCGCCAGTTGTACAAGGGTTACCATCATTACACAATGATCCTGGGGTACAATTGTTAGATTGCTCTGAGCACTTTCTGATAACTATATCATCCAACATGAAATAATCTTCAGATGAATTTGTCTCACTTCTTAATCTGAGTCGTGTTGCATTACTCAAAGAAAATCCAGTAATCCTGGTCGACTCATTAAATCTTCTTCTATCTTGAAAATCTGAACCCTCTTCATAGCTATCGACTATTTGGTAATTAACACCATCAGTGGCTATCTCAAGATGAAATCTATCACCGGCTTCTACAGCAAAAGGAAATACTGAGAAAAATAATTCTATCACATTACTTCCACTGGCTGACAATGGTTGAGTGAATATAGAAGATGAGATGCCATTATTATCATGTATGTAATAACTGTGGGTCCCTGACGCCGCAATAGTCGGATCAACAAAAATTCTCGCATTTGCACCTCCATCTATCCAGACTCCTTGACTATTATTCTCAAAACTTGTAGAGTCAATTAGGCTACAACCCTGTGGAGCTGTTGTTGTTGGTGGAGGGGGAGGTGGGGGAGGAGGTGTTCCACATGCAGCTGAATTTGGAATACATGGATCTGAGTCATCTGTATCCAACTCAGCACAAATCCCATCATTATCGGCATCTTCTATAACTCCGCCTGTACAATTACAATTGTTGTCATATGTTTCGCCCGTAGTGCAAGGGTCTCCATCATCGCATAATCTACCTATAAGTCTATTGTCTAGAGTTGGGCAGCTATCGCACCCATCCGGAATATTATCATTGTCTCTGTCTATGTTATCGTTCGAGCCAGGGCATCTATCATTGACATTACATACGCCATCATTATCGGTGTCTAATAGTTGACCTCCAGTGCAATTGCAATTCTGATCATATCTTTCACCTGTCGTACATGGGTCTCCGTCGTTGCAGCGCTGACCAATAAGGTCGTTGTCAAGATTAGGACAGGTGTCACAACCGTTAGGTAAGCCATCATTATCTGAATCTATTCTGTCATCAGATCCAGGGCAAGCATCCTCTGAGTCACATACGCCATCATTATCTGCATCTACCGGTGTGCCAACACACTCACAATTTTCATCCATTCTGTCATTAACGGTACAGCTATTACCATCATCACAAGGATTTCCTGTACATGGTAATTCTTCTCTGATAAGTAGTGTTTGATTGACTTGAGGATTAGTTATCGTCTGTAGTATGCCACTTGGCCATTTAACCTGTATTCTAGTTACACGAGTAAGATTCCCAAGTCCAAATGTCTTAGTAAATGTATTTTGGACACCATATCCTTGTCCAGCTCTCACTTCTCTCATCTGCTCACCGAAAGAAGAACCAAACACTGTTATCTTAGCACCTATACCATTGATGTTACTAACCCTTCCTTCCAATCTTACAGAGAGGTAATTATTGTTATTACCCTCATTCATAAAGAGGATATCTGGATTATCACTAGGGTCTGTAAAAAGATTAGCATATCCTGCATAGACATCAGTAAACCCATCACTATTCAAATCACCGATAGCAAATGACTCTATCTGCTGACTTCCAAATGGATTTGTTCTGCTAAACGTCCCATCTCCATTATTATAAAAGAGGAAGTGATTGGTCCCTGAAACCATTAAATCGACATAACCATCATTATTGAAATCCTCGAAAACCGCTTGGACAATAAAGACATTGTCATTACTCAAGGTTGGATAGAGACCACTGCCTGCTGAAACATCAGTAAATCGGCCATTTCCATCATTGATCATAAGTTGAGACGCATCGAAGTGATTGGCGACAAAAGCATCTAAGTCTCCATCATTATCGACATCTGCAAACTCGGTAAGCCAAGTCTGGGCGCCTATAGCCATACCCGCTTGTGTTGCTACATTGGTATAGCTTCCATTACCGTTATTTCTAAATAATTGGTTAACCCTTCTTGGATCGGTAGCACTATTGGCAGTTAGCCTGCATTTGGAGATATATAAATCCAAATCATCGTCGTTGTCATAGTCTATCCAAGCACTAGCATAATTACCTGAATTATCACTCGTGGGTACAGTTCTAGTGTCTATTAGGCGGGGATCAAAGGTGAAACTACCGCTGCCATCATTTAGATACTTCCGACTTTCAGCATCATCATCGCATGAGAAAATATCAACCCATCCATCATTATCGATGTCTACGAAATTAGTCCCTTGCACAAAAATATTGGAGTTAGGGACATTTGTACTAGTCATGGATGTCCCGTCATTGTTATAGATCAGCTTAAGATTGTCATATCGTCCACCTACAAGAATATCGTTGTAACCATTCTTATCTACATCGGCAATAGCAGTTGCCCATTCCGGAAAAACTGAAATAGGACCAACATTCTGATTTTCAAATGCTTGATTAGCACCCCTTTGAAATTCAATATTGAGTGATCGACCAATGTTATACCTGACAATATCATCTTTGCCATCACCATCCATATCGGAAATAGCCATGCAAACACCACTGAAGTTGTTACTTCTTAGTAGGTCAGTTTCGTTAGAGAAGGAAATTTGTTGGACTTGAGTGAATGTAGTGCTCACGAAACCCAATAGGCATATACCTATGAGACAGAGTTTCAGATTTAAGGGTGCACACATTCTTATTGAGCTTTAGTCGAAAAAGAGGCTCTCTGACACTTAAGACATGCTAACCACCCCTATACCCCTACTTGTAAGGGTAATAATTATAATAAAAACGAAATTTAACTCTAATTTGATTGATCATTTGGCTTATTCTAGGCATTTACTTAACAAAGTGGCCTTAAAATTGTCTTTTGTAAGCTGAATTAACTGAATATAGCTAGATATGAGTAAAAGAAACATTCCAGTAGTTGATTTATCACAATTTGTTAATGGTGATGAGTCTCAGAGAAAAGCCTTTATAACTCAGCTAGGGAAGGCATTTCATGAGGTCGGATTTGTTGGTGTTACCAATCATGGTGTCTCCAAACAACTAGTAGGTGACTTTTATGCGGCCTCCAAGACATTTTTCTCTCTTCCAGTGGATAAAAAGCGGGGTTACCTGCTCGATGGATTGGCAGGACAAAGGGGTTATACTGCCTTTGGAACAGAGCACGCTAAACAGTCTAAAGTGGCTGATTTGAAGGAGTTTTTCCAAATAGGCCAATATGTGGGTGCGGAACATCCTAGAAAAGCGGAGTATCCTGACAATGTATGGGTGGATGCTGTGCCTGAATTCAGTGAGTTATCGGAGCAACTTTATAAGGCTTTTGAGACCTCAGGTGCCCATTTGCTAAGGGCCATTGCTTTATATCTTGACCTAGATGAGGATTACTTTGATAATTATATAGTGGAAGGTAATTCTATCCTCAGGACCATACATTATCCGCCAATTACACATGAGCCTAAGTCTGCCATAAGAGCAGAGCAACATGAAGACATCAATCTGATTACGCTACTTGTAGGTGCCTCAGCAGGAGGACTACAATTGCTTAATGCAGACAATGAATGGTTAGATATCACTCCAGAAGAGAACGAGATTGTCATCAATGTTGGCGATATGCTGCAAAGACTTACTAATAATTACCTTAAGTCTACGACTCATAGAGTAATTAATCCGCCGAAGCATCAGTGGCATGTACCAAGATTGAGCATCCCATTTTTCTTGCACCCAAGAAGTGAGATGAAGTTGGATTGTCTTGATAATTGCATCACCGATGAACGTCCATTGGGCTATGACCCGATTACAGCAGGAGAATATCTTGATGAGAGATTAAGAGAGATTGGGTTGAAGAAGTAATT
>CAZPUF010000068.1:0-13439 GCA_964589705.1 uncultured Saprospiraceae bacterium
CACTTTCGGTCGTCAGGCTCGACGTCATGCTTCCCGCCGTCGCCATGCCACATAATCTAAATCTTGAAAATCCAGATTCTGTAAAAGAATACAACAAATCTCGATCAACGTTTCTTATTATAGGAATCCATCTTGAAATAAGAGAAGAGCGATTTGCGGGAGGCAACTTGTTGCTACATCAGTGATATGTTGAAATCCTTATGGATTTATTATAAGGCTTAATGATACACAGTGCAAAGGACCGAAAACATTTGACCTCCAATCACAACTTAGGAATTAACAAAGTGACTTTAGTGCCGGCACTCTGCTGATCTGCATCTACAAGATCCGTGTAGTTTATGTGTGCCTGAGAAGACCATTTGTCCAGAAGATTAAGTCTCTCCTCTACGATATTAATAGCAGCAGATTTGTGAGTGGATTTAGATTGGATACTGGCTTGTTGTCTGCCCTTACCATTATCTATAATAGTAGCTTCAGCATACTGGCCATTGCCTTTTATAGTTACTTCTATCTTCCCTTTTCTTTGTAGACCACTCACACCATGTATTACAGCATTCTCTATAAAGGGCTGGATAATCATAGGAGGCACTAGCGTCTGCTCAGGCAGGCTGTTTGTGATATCAAAATCAAATTCAAAAGGTTGAATAATTTGTTCCAACTTGAGATAGCTGGTTAAAAACGTTATTTCATCGGCCAATGTAATCTGTTGTTCACGACTTCCTTCGAGTACTGTTCTCATAATTTTACTGAAAACCTGCAGCGCTGACCTTGCCGTAAACAACTCTTTGGTAGCGATAAGACCACTAATACCATTCAGTGCATTAAATAGAAAATGGGGATTCATTTGGGCCTGTCCAAGCTTCTGCTTCTCATTAGCCAATTCTAATTGCCATTGAATTTTTTCTTTTTCTGCAGCCAATGATTTCATTTGAGCCCTGGTTCTCACGCCGCCCAATAAAGAAAGGCCTAGCAATCCCAGCAAGAGTCCTATCCCCCACTTTATAAGATGTGCATAATCTCTTCCAGCAATCTCAAATGACAGAGACTTTATAACCGAACTATCTGTACCCTCAAGGCCCATTGCCTTGACATAGACCGTATGCTTTCCTGGCCCCAAATTAGATAAGGGAAATGACGTGGTGTTGCCAAGGTGCACCCAATCTTCATCATCATACCTGTAAGCATAACGCAGGTCATGGTAACTAGGACCATACTGCCCGGCATATGAAATACGGTAGTCTTCTACGTCCTCTTTAATGGCCATAGTAACGTCAACGGGTCTGCTTACCTTATCTACAATAGACAGTGCTTCCAATATTGGCGGCTTATCAGATACAAATCTATTATCTTGATATAAGCGCTGTCCATCAGTATACCACAAGCACTGCCACTTATCCATGATAACATCATTTACCTTCTCATCGATGTAGGTGAGTACTTGATGTAATGTATCATAAACATGCAAGGCAGCATCTCCAGCTATCATTGTAATAAGCGGACCTTGTACTGTCAAGTCTTGAATAGCAGTAGGAAAGTCCTGACCAGGCACATAGTAATGTTTGGCTAGTTCATTCTCTAGTATCCAAAGACTATTCCTCGAGGCTATCAAAGGTCTAGAGCCTAGCATCGTCATCGCTTGTGGTCTAAAGTCAAGCGGAATCTTGGTATACATATCTCCTTTCTGATGGATAAGCTGATTATCTTTAATTCGATAGCCAGATAGATTAGTGGGCATGTGGCTGCCGCTGCTCTTCTCAAGCTTATATCTTCCTTGACGGTAAACGATACCTTCAGCGTCAGTGACTAACAAGGTCTCATTCGTGTCCAGATGTAGTTCCGTGATGGATGCCTCATGCGTTAGGATAATTTGGGCATGCAGGGATGGTGATGACACAAGGAACATCACTAAAAACAATACAGGATATATCTTACTATGCACTTAAAAGGTGATTAGTGATATTATTATTGGTTTTTTATATTTCATTTGCTGCCCATTTGATTGATTATTAATTCTATCACTTTGGTCAAGTTGTATATAGTGCCCAGTATTATCTATAATAATGAGGCAGAAGAATTATCAGTTTAAATATTTGCGCTTTGTTTTCTTCATGAGTCTATTAACGCTAGCTTATCGCCTAAGATACAATCTATCAAGTTTGATGCAAGCTTTAGTAGCTTAGGATACTCTCTTGGCCTACATGAACAAATGAATCATTTTGTCTCACATAGAGTCCACCTCCACCACCAACCCATAATCGTCCATTGCTATCTTCCAGTATAGTTTGCACTGCGCCGATTTCTAATCCATGATCTTTATTATAGTTTGTTAGCGTCTGTCCATCAAATTTATAAACACCATATCCTTCAGAGCTAAACCATATGTGTCCCATTGGATCCTCATAGAGTGCACACACTTCATTATTTCCTATGCGATTATTCTCCACATTAAAATGCTCGAAGTCATTTCCCTTTAATCTACTCACGCCACCAAATCTCGTTCCAAACCATAAGGCGCCAGCCTTGTCTTCCATAATGACATCCACATTATTATTGGCCAATCCTATTTCTTCAGAATATAAAGAGAATACCTTGCCATCATACTTGTAGGCGCCAAATCCATTAGTACTTATCCAAATGTTTGCTTTTGAATCTTCTATAATAGACCAGGCAGTATGTGTTGTAATGAATGACCCTTGGGCTTCATCAGGGTAAGGTATACTGACCGGCAACCAATACACTCCATCAAATTTATATACTCCGCTTTCCGCTCCAGCCCATATACTGCCTTTACTATCTGCCATAATACTCCAAAATCGTTGTCCGTAGAATAATAGTGGGCTAGAATAATTAATGAATTTCTTTTCTCCAGTAGCCATGGAATCCCACCTATATTGGACAACTCCTTGATCAGTAGCAAACCATATATTCTTATTTATATCTTCTGTAATGCCTGTAATTTGCTGTCCATCAAATCCATTATGGTTGGAATAGTAGCTCAGCGAATCTCCATTGTATTGTATGACACCATAACCATTCGTCCCAAACCATAGGTGTCCATTCTTATCTTCATATATATTACGGATGTATTGGGCTAGCTGAGCTTCTGGTTCTGACTTAATTTGTACACCCTCTTCTATTCTATTATTTGTGATTGCACTTGCAGATTCCTTGTGCTGATTGCCACAAGATATCTGGAAAGAAGCAACAAAGACTAAAAGGGGCAAACAGGTGAAGGCACTCATAATATGTAAATATAAATCTATCCTCATTTAATTATTTGATGATGTATATGATCATCGTGTCTTACTGCATGGCAACCTTGAAACCTAATTTTATTGTTTGACAAATTCATTCTAGTCTTTAAGTGTGGTTCGATTAATATTTTCTGAGTCAACGGATTTGCTACTATTCTGTTTACAAGCTTCTTGGTGTTTATCAGGTCGAAATCTAAATCATTGCGACTACCTAAAGTTAGAAATTTTGTATAGTCATAATGCCAGTATCCTTGTGATTTGCATGCTCTTGTCTGACGGTACTCTGACTTTAATGGTTCAACAAATTTTCCATATCCAGTATTAGATGGCTTTAAGTTTCCTTCCTCTTTGTTCTTAGTGTAGTAGAATGATAGGTCAACTTTTCTTCCGTCATTATGGCTCAGATGCGGGAGTAGTGGAAAGCCATCAAAAAATGGAAAGTTTGCATCTAAGTATGAGAGTTTAAGTTTGTGGTTTTCTGAATTTGTTGCTTTTGCTATTTCATATAATTGACTTCTAAGTCTTGGCTTAACATAGTGTCTATTGAGAAGGGGTGTAAGGTAACTATGGGGGATTAGGTTTGAGGATTTTGAGATTGGCAGAGCTACTCTCCCATTGAGCTTAGCCATATAAGGAACTATCAATAAGGTTGAAATAAGATACATGGACGAGTAGCAAATAAATTTAATCCATCTTGATTTTTCCTGCTCATTAATCCTAAAGAACCCATAATTTAAAATCCAAATTAGTCCACCTATTTGTGTAATGATTGTGAGTACTGATACTATTATTATATGGATAATGTTCTTCAACATATATTAATTCGTTTTCAATTAGCTCGGATTGACTTTATTCTCAAACATTTACTGATGATATGAATTTTGAATCCAAAAGTTATTCTTCCCCTGATTAGCTTTCCAATTTCCTTTTATGCCTCTACTCTATCTTTTCTTGGAATTCTTCAAGTGAATTAACAATTTTTCCAAAATCAGGATGTGCTAAGTTGCAATATGATATGACTCCGATATTGTTTATAGGATTAAAATATAAAATGGAATATACACCTATACTTCCACCCTTATGCAGTCTATAGCCTGGTTTTGAAATTGCCCAGAATACACCTACATCATATTCATCGTTTAAAGCACTTCTATCAAGTTCATCCGATTCTGTTCTTTCTAACTGTGGATTTAACAAGGTCTGATAGGATTCAGCATTGAGTATTTTGCCACCACCATTGAAACCGTTCATCATTTCAATTAAGTACTTTGACAAGTCGTCCGCATTAGATTTTAAATCTCCACTAGGCTGACCTGAGTCTACAGCTCTTGGAAATTCAAATATTTTTGGAATGCTATGATCTTCATAAAGCATATATGTTTTTGAAATTGTTGAATCCAATTCTTTATATTCCCAATATGAATTATTCATGTCTAAGGGCTGAAATATATTCTTGTGAGTAAATTCTGAAAATGTCATACCCGATATTCTTTCCACTATAAGGGCTGCCAGATTTGATCCCTCATTGGAATATTCATATTCCTCACCAGGTTTGAAATTGGAAAAATTATTTTCTGAATACCATGCACCATTAATGGTAAATATCTGTTCTATATACTTTTCTAATGGTAATGTAGTACCATCCCAATAATAGATGTCCTCCGCCATTTCATCTGGCATTTCATCTTTACTATACCTCGATTCTTCTAGTAACCGACTAGGTCTCTTTTCTCCTTCGTCATATTCATCATTAAGGGAAGAAGAATGTGTGACCAGATGTCTTACTGTAATTTCAGCATGGGGAAAATGAGGACTCTTAACGGTAAAAGGAAGAAAGTTATTTATTGGGTCATCTAAGTTCAATTTTCCATCCTCTACAAGCTTCATTACTGCCACACCAACGAAGGTTTTAGAAATCGAAGCTATTACATGAATCGTCTGAGGTGTAAAGCGATGTTTGTTTAATACATCAGAATATCCAAATCCTTTCGAAAAAATAATTTCATTGCCTTGAATTATGTTTGCAGCAAATCCTGGAATAACAGTATTGTCGCTAATATCCTCTAATTTATTTTCAAGCGAATCCAATTCTTTTTGCAGAATGTGGGATGACTCTTTAAGTTTCTGACTTGAATCATTACGACAGGAGGAAGTCAAGAAGAGAACACTTATCACACAAAAAAGAGTTAGGAAGTTTTTCATTTTCAAGTTTGTTCTTTACTTATAATCATATTCCATTGTTCAAATCAACCAGACTTTTTGATTTCTCATTTACTAGATCTCATTTATACATTAAGATTATCGCAAATGAACGTTGTCCAATCTGTAATCTCTTCAGTTGAAAAGGCTTGACCCTGATTTATCTATTGATAAATTGATATCCCCTGAACCAAGATTGTCCGAACGACAAGAACAGTGTATTAGAATTAATACAGAAGTAAGAAGCATATATTTTTTGCTATATCTTATCATTTGTGTGCCATTCCTTACTAGACAGTAGTTTTTTATAATCGAATGATATTCTTCTAAACCATAATGACATTTAACTAATATATAGCTTACTGCTTTACTATTCGTTTGCTAGTAATTCCGTTATCAGACTTTATCGATAATAAATAGCTGCCACTAGGCAGAAACTCTAAATTCAATGTCACTTCGTTTTGTCCCACTTTCGATTTTATCGAATTGGAAAATAGTTTTTTACTATTAATATCATGAATTGTAATTTCAATATCACTGTGTTTTTTGGCATCGAAATTAATGGTCAAATCATTCTCGAATGGATTTGGAAAAACAGATTGAATATTTACCTCTGTTGATATCGAAGTAATCTCCACAATAGAGCTTGGCTCATTGTGGTCAACAACTGCAAAGTAAATTTTAGCTCCGCTACCTAATCTACCATCAGTCCATACACAATATGTCTTGTTACCTATCATTTTAGACTCCCAATAATCACCAAAGAATATGTCATCATTATTATCAGAAAAATCAGTGAAGATGTTAGATACTTTTAATGGAGACTCCCAAGTAATCCCATTATCTATAGAAGAAGTAAGATAATAGTTCCAAGTCAAATCTGTTTCCTGTGCAAAAAATGAAATTGATATACGATCCGAGTCTTCATCGTAAGCTATCGTGGAGAATAGGTATTGTAAGAAACTAACTTCTAGCAATTCGGATAGAAAAATTGGATCAGACCAAGTCAATCCAAAATCATTCGATTTTTGATAGACAGTATTTAGGCTTGATCCATTATTTGTATCTCCATATACTATATGAATACTATTACTAGGTGAATGAGTTATGGCATCAGGCATAGGATTAACCCTTACAATTGGGATATCTGAATTAAAAAAAATAAAATCATGCGATGCCACTGGTAATAAATTTCTGAAAGATTCACTTCCATCAGAACTTATTAAATGATAAACTAAAATGACTGGTTCTGTATTATTAAATGCTGAAAAAGTAGAATGCAGAATACCTTGATTATCAACATGTAAGTTGGCAAATTGAGTGAAAAGAAAAAGAGAATCAGTGATTAACTCATCTAATTTGACATTAAATGAATCAAATCTATCCATCATAGGTGATTTGTAGAATACTATAGAACTGACAAAACCTTCAGAGCCGAGTATGTGACTATCTTGGTTGAATACTAAAGATTGAATATATACCGTGCCATGAAAAGGTCCATTGCTTTTATCTATTGCTATCCATGGTCTGTCCAAGGAAGATCCTATAAAGGAAGATCCTGTAAATAACTTTGAAGTCCCAAGTGTTCTATCATCCCTAGTATCACTAAAATTAAAGCTTTGGCCGCCATCCGTTGACCAAGACCAATACTGGGCTATCACTGCAAAATCACGATTCTCAGTTGCATTATCAAAATATAGAAACACAAAAAAAAGCTTCCCTTCACTGTCAAAAGCTAAGACAGGATCACCAAGACCTCTTTCTCCATATTCATCATAGACATGGTCTACCATATATACAGAATCAATAGGTAAGGTAGACGCTTCCCAGACTTGTCCGCCATCCAAAGTATAATATACACTTGTCTCTAGATTGTTAATGAAGGCTACTACAATGTTGTCAGGATTTGTAGGATTTACTGCTATTGTAGGCTCTACTTCTGAATTGCTTATTGAATTATTATCAGTTAGCTTTTGTTCGGTGATTGTCCTCTGCGGAATATTGGTTTGAGACTTATTCTTCTTTATGGCATTCAGTTCATTCCTATATTTATTGAGCAAGTATTCAGTGGCAAATTCTTTTTTACTTATTTGACTATGAGCGGTTCCTATGATAAAAGGAATAAGTAAAACTACAAGTATTGAAAGCCTCAGCGCTCTTGGATGTTGTTTGGTTGAAATCATTCTTTGATTAATTTAAATGTCCTATTACTAGACTTACTTTTCTAAGATAAGAAAAAGAATGCAACAACTACATTTGCAAAATATAAAATTTATTTTTTACTTTGTATTTCAAAGTACTTTTAAATGAAAGAGAACTACCTACAGGATCTGCAAGCCATCAAGACCATCATGGAGGAAAGAACCCGATTTCTTTCACTGAGTGGCATGTCGGGCATATTATCTGGCATATATGCAATTATTGGTGCAGTTATAGCACAGCGCATAGCGACAACTTCTAATTCGTATGCGTATATGGATTTAAAAGCGGGCCTCCTAACTCCAGTAGTGCTCAAACTTCTGACCTTGGCAGCAATCTTGGTTTTTATATCAGTCTTAACGGCATACTTTCTAAGCAGACGAAAGGCAAAATTGAATAATGATAAGATGTGGACCTCAGCCTCTAAAAAAGCGCTAAGAAAATTTCTCGTTCCACTATGCACTGGCGGGTTTGTTGTGTTGCTGCTCATATGGAGAGGAGAATTGTTACTTGTGGCACCTGCTACGTTGATCTTCTATGGTCTTGCTCTGTATGCAGCCAGTGACCATACTGTCAGAGATATAGCGGCTTTGGGCATTGCTGAGATTATTCTTGGGCTGGTATCTCTTTGTTTTGCAGGATATGGTCTTTATTTCTGGGCAGCTGGTTTTGGGATCATGCATATCATCTATGGCCTCATAATGTATATTAAGTATGATCGATTACAAGCCACCGAACCAATCGTTACCTCTGCATGAATAAGCATCTAAAACATCTGGATAAGGCTTTCGAAAATAAAGTTCGACTGGGCATTATGAGCATTCTTGTCGTAGAAGAGAAGGTGAGTTTCAATGAGCTCAAGCAATCCCTGGCCGTTACTGATGGGAACCTAGCCAGTCATTTAAAGGCCTTAGAAAAGGTTGGGTATATCAGTGTGCTTAAGACCTTTATTGGACGGAAACCCAATACGAGTTATTCAGTCAGCAAAATAGGACAGACTGCATTTAATAAACACTTATCTGCCTTAGAGAAAATTCTTAATACCATTAAATAAATATATTTTTTTATTTATTTACTTTGTATTTCAAAGTACTTTCAAAACACATAATCATGAATATTTCAAAACATACCTCAAAACTTAAAGGATCTGCTTCTATTAAAGCACTAACAATTTTTTGCCTCATCATCATTTTGATGATCCCTAATTTTAAGATTAAGCGTCTTATACAAGAACGAAGTCTGCGCAAAGCAACTGTAGAAAGAGAAGTAGCCAAATCGTATGGATTGGCGCAAAAAGTCACGAGTCCCATTATTAGAATACCTTACACATATAACTATACGGTAGAGGACGATGATAAAGAAAAAGAACTTACAAAGACTGGGTTTATTAATTTTTCACCAAAGAGTACTGCCATCAATGGTCAGGTCAATACTGAGACTCGAGAGAGAAGCATCTTTGATATCCTAGTCTATAATTCTATGCTAGATATCGAACAGACTTTTGATCTCAGCCAAGTAAATTTATCCAAATATGACAAATACGACTTACACTATGATGAAGCATATATGATCTATGGCGTCAGTGATCCTAACGGTATTTCGTCTGAAATGTCCTTTGCAGTAAATGGGCAGACCTTGGATAGTGAGGGTCTAGTTACCAATAATTCTGGCAAGAGGAGCTACATCAAATCTAGTCCCTTTACTCTAGACTTATCTAAAAAGATTAATGTCAAAACAAAGTCATCATTCAAGGGCACCAGCTCTGTCGCATTTGAGCCTATAGGAGAATCATTTTCGACAAATATTTCATCCCCATGGCCACATCCAAGTTTTACAGGAAGTAAACTACCAAACCGGTATGATATTTCAGAGGCAGGATTTGAAAGCCAGTGGTCGCTCAATAAATTTGCCAACGCCATTCCAAAGGTCTGGGAAAATAATCATGTCAATATTCACCAATCTGCCTTTGGTGTCAACTTCATACAACCTTTGGATGAGTACGGTAAGAATACGCGTACGGCTAAGTATGCCTTACTCATCATTGTTCTCTGTTTTGCGATGTACTTCATATTTGAGATCCTCCAGAAGAAACCGATGCACCCTATCCAATATATCTTGGTGGGTTCGGCGATCACGGTGTTCTTTCTTTTATTGATTTCGCTGTCAGAGCACATAGGATATAATATGGCTTATCTGATTTCAAGTGTTGCCACTATCGGTCTTATTTCTTTGTACTCGTCATTTATCCTAAGTAGTCTCATGAGTACACTGGTCTTATCATCCTTGCTATCAGGCTTATTTGGTTATATCTATTTGATCCTGCAGATGCAAGATTTTGCGCTTCTAGCTGGGTCACTTGCTCTGTTTGTAGTGATTGCGGCAGTCATGATGTTATCAAGAAATGTTAACTGGTATGCCTTAAAAACAGGCCCACAATCCATTCAGACCTAATAACCTTCAACAACGTTTCACAATTCATTTCTTTGGACTAGGATTGTGAAGCGTTTTTTGTACTCTCAAGGCCATTGAAACTAAGCGCATAAAGTTCAATATTTGTATGGTAAAAATTAAGTTGTTTTATGCGTCAATTATTATTCTTACTTATTCTTCTGAGTCAGTCTGCTTGCAAAACAAATAAACTTGTGGTTGACAGCCAGGGAAATCCGATACCTGAAATCACCTGGGACAAACAGACACAAGATCTGGGTGACGTTAAATTAGGCGAGACAAGAGACCTAGAATATACCTTTACTAATACTGGATCTGCTGATCTTCTCATTGAATTAGCGACCACTTGCAAATGTACAGCCATAGACTGGCCTCGGAAACCAATTGCTCCCGGCGGCAAAGGCGTGATAACTGCCACTTACGACAGTTCTACACAAAAAATAGGAGAAGTCACTAAGACTATAGATATCATAGCCAATACAGACCCTATAGTCGCAGAAGCCTTTTTTACCGTCAATGTAGTTTATCAAAATAACTATAAGGGAAATTGATTCATCACAAATCATCTATAAAGTCGTGAATATGTGTTGGACAAGGATTAGGACCCATTACACACTATATATAAGTCAGTGTCACAACATGTTAGCAGTTTATATGTTCTATCCCTTACTATTGGCTATGCCTATCGCAACCCAATTGCCCTATTTTTAATAACTTTAAGATTAGGGCATCCTTGAATTAGGATGTGGATGTCGACATATAATACTTCATTGCTTTTTATGAATTTTAAGATGACTACGATTATAAAACATGTTTTCCTTATCTGTTTGGTTCAGATAGGCGTGCATATGTCTATCGTAGCGCAAGAAGCGACTATCTTAGGAAATTCTATCAATGGAACAGGTCAGATTGAGTTAGAAGTGGGATCCACAATGGATCAGTACTATATTCTAAAGGCACGCCACGATATCAATCTAGCCTATGACGTGTCAGCCTCTATGACGCTGGGACAGCCTAGTACTACGACCATATCAGAGGGTCTGGAGGCCTATCCTTTGGATCAGTATCAAGTCCTTTATTACGATATAGATAATCCTTTCGATACTGATGGTGATGGTATAGACGATATTACCGAATATAATAACCTCCCCATTCAGTCTCCACTAAATGCTGCACCAGCAATAGACAGAAGCGATGGCTTAGCCGCTATCGATAACTTTACAACCTTCAAAGAAATGTCGGTTGTATTCGATGAAGTACAGTGGTCGGAATTTCTTAATGAGAAGTTCTTTGTCAAGTTTATTATCGTCGACTTCTTGACTGATAGCCCAAAGCTCTATTTTATCAATAGTGAAAAATTTGGCCTGCATAGTGAATTTGCAGATTTCATCGGGGTAGATAGCAGAGGAGATAATGTCAAGAGAGGACAAGTTATCTTTCACCCTTCTACTATATCAGCAAATGGCAACTTAGGGACCTTTGCATTTAATTATAGCAATGGAAATGGGCAAGATTTTGATGTGGTCCAGAAGACACATGAGATGTTAGCTGCCAATATGCCGTTTATAGACAATAATCTATCCCACTTTATTACCGCACTCAATCAGGATGAGTACCAAAGAGACTTAGACTTGTATGACAACTCCAGAGTATCAGTTGTATTCGAAGAAACTGTATTTGGTGAATTAGATTACTGGGGGCTTAATCCAGCTGAAGGCTTTGGGCTATTTAGAACGGTAGCTGTAGATGAAATACCTGATCCGAAAGATATAGTACTATACGCCTCATTGCCTAATGCACTACCACGGGTAAGTGGCATTATGACCTCAGCGATTCAGACACCACTTTCGCATGTTAATCTAAGAGCCAACCAGCAAAATATTCCCAATGCCTATATCAAAGAGCCATTGGCGATAGACTCCATAGCTGACTTGGTAGGCAAGAATATATATTACAAAGTAGAGCCTAGTCGATACACTATACGAGAAGCCTCACAAGAGGAGGTCAATGCTTGGTTTGAAGCGTTACGGCCAACTGAGGATCAGACGCCACCACTGAATTTAGACCAAGATGCCATATTGCCGCTTTCAGATATATCATTTGACATGTCCGATTCCTTTGGTGCGAAGTGTGCTAACATAGCCACTTTACTCAATTTTGGTTTTCCAGAGAATACAACACCAGACGGCTTTGGCGTCCCTTTCTATTATTACCATGAATTCATGAAGTACAATGATTTCTTTGACGAAATTGAAGAATTGATTTCAGATCAGGATTTTATAGAAAAAAGAGATGTCAGAGATGCCGTGCTTAAAGACTTCAGAAGTAAAATCAAAGATGCAGATATGCCGAAGTGGATGCTGGACAATCTTGACGAGATGCATAAGTCATTTCCTGAAGGCACCTCTGTTAGGTGTCGCTCCAGCACTAATAACGAAGACCTTCCTGGCTTTAATGGAGCAGGGTTGTACGACTCTAAAACTCAGCACCCTCATGAAGGGCACATCTCCAAATCTATTAAGCAAGTGTACGCCAGTTTGTGGAACCTAAGAGCATATGACGAAAGAGAGTTTTCGAGGGTAGATCACTTTGTCGCATCTATGGGAGTTCTTTGTCACCCTAACTATGAAGAAGAGTTAGCCAATGGTGTTGGTGTAAGTGTAGACCCATATTATGGATCTGAAAATACTTTTTATCTCAACACACAAGTTGGAGAGGATCTAATCACAAATCCTTCAGCACTGTCTATGCCAGAAGAATTGTTATTAGACAGGCAATTTACCAATGCAAATGACTTTGTACTTATCCAGCGGTCAAACCTAGTAAACGAAGACTCAATCATATTGGGTGATATCTATAGGGCTGACATGAGAGAATTTTTCAACACTATACACGATGAATTTGCCATACTTTATAATGCAGAAGATAATCCAACTTTTGCCATGGATATCGAGTATAAAATAACCCAAGAGTTACAACTCATTATAAAGCAAGCGAGACCATGGATAAGCTTTGATGAAAATTATGGCAAGGAAGATGAATCTGCGAATAACAATATATCCTTTAATCTTTATCCTAACCCCGCTTCAGATATTGTGAATATTGAGTGCAATGAATGTGAATCATTTGACATCGTGATCTATGACATGATTGGTCGCAGATTGCCTTTAGATAGACTAACCATTCTCACTGAGAACCATATACAATATGATGTCAGTCTATGTACACCAGGATTATATCTAATGCAGGTCATTTCTGAAAATGACGAAGTGGTGGCTACGCTGCAATTTGTGAAGCAGTAGGTTTCAGCTGCAATAATTTCACGTCTAATAGTTAGAA
>CAZPUF010000069.1:0-12812 GCA_964589705.1 uncultured Saprospiraceae bacterium
AAACAAACTTAAGGGACAGTTCTTAGGAATGAATTTTTCAAAATCAATTCTAAAATCAGTAGAATTAATCCTACTATCAAAAACTTTCTAAATTCTTCAGAGTAACTATTAAACTGGGTAACTTCTATCTCTGTTTTTTCCAAGGTATTTATTTCCTCATAGATACGTTCGAGTCCAGCTTCATCAGTTGCTCTATAATATTTACCTCCTGTCAATTCTGATATCTCAGTTAGCAGATCTTCATCTATGGCTACTCTACTCAATCCAAATATATATCTGCCATCACTTCGCCTTCTGCTTGGTGCCATAGCACTGCCTGTAGAGCCTACACCTATTGTATACACTTTGACCTTTAATTGCTTGGCGATTTCTGCGGCGGTCATTGGTTTGATGTAACCCTGATTGTTTTCTCCATCTGTCAATAAGATAACGATCTTGCTTTCTGTCTCACTCTCTTTTAGTCTATTGACTGCAGAAGCCAAACCCATTCCTATGGCCGTACCATCCTCCATGACGCCGGATTCCATCCCGTCGATAAATTCTTTGACTATCCTGTGATCTGTAGTCAGTGGTGACTGCGTAAAACTCTCTCCCGCAAAGACAACTAAGCCTATTCGATCATGCTCTCGCTTATCTATAAACTTCTTAGCCATCTCCTTACTTACAGTCAATCGATCTGGTCTAAAATCTCTGGCCAACATACTTGATGACAAATCCATCACCATCATAATGTCAATTCCTTCTGCTGTAACTTCTTCTTCTTTTAGAACTAATCTGGGTCGGGCTAGAGCTATTATCAACGATGCCAAAATAACATATCTCAACCAAGGAAGCATCCTTAGTGCTATGCTCTTGATACTTGTAATATTGTCCAATGAACCAACATGAGGAAATCTGACAGTGGAATAAAATCCCTCTTGCTTTCTATTCTTATACCACCATAATAATGGAAGCCCAAGCAAGAGCAATAATAACCATGGATGTACAAATTCATAATCACCCATTGTCCTCGATGTTGTGTGAGCCAGTAGTGATTGATTTTGTATCGATTACAAAATTCTTAGCCTTAGTCAGGAATTCTTCGTTGATATCATTAGTTGGTGTTGCTTTTGCAAACTTAACGAGGTCGGCTATCTGTAGAATTTCTTTGAGCTCAGCTATTTGGGTATGATCTAAATCAGTACTCGCTAGAGAACGTGATATTTCATCTGTAGTACTCTCCAAAGCTTGGATATCATATCTACCTTCCATGTATTCTCGGATCGTATAGGTAAGATCACTCTGATATTTCTTAACCAGACCTTTCTTCCAAGCCCCTTCCTGTTCGATGGTGTCCAATTTTTTGAGGGCAATTACGTGGGCAGGTTCTTTGGGTTTTTCCACTGTAACAAGTACCTGTTGTTGTGGTTTCTTCCTTACCAAAAAGTATAGTAATAGTCCAAGTAATATTAAAGGAACCAGAAGATATATCCAAGGAAACAAGCCAGCCCACCAAGGCTTATCTGTCGTTAGAATGTCTGTGATAGGCAAAATGAGTGAAGTAGTGTCAGGATTCTGGATGCCATCTGGGGGATAGATAAGTATAACCGGACTCTCTAGTAGCATAACATTGTCCTCAGTAAATACAGAGTCAGGAAGCAGTGTCGGATGCCCTATTTGATAGATGCCAAAATCCCAAAATGAGGCATTGAAAGTATCCCGGTACTCATAAGCCGTTTGCAAATCACTCTTAGGTAGCAAATTATATTGTAGCCGCTTATTCTCCTGATCTTCTATACGACCTCGCCAATCTATATCTGCATATCTAGGGATGCCAGAAGTGTCTGCTGGATTAGTGTCTACCAATGAAGTCAGACTATCCCATCCACTAAAATCTATGCTTTCTATCTGATACGAAAGAGGTACCGTTAGTTTGTAATAAACTTCTATCTCGTCTCCCACTCTAACACTATCGTTAGATACACTTAAAGAGCTTATAATCTGACCACTTAGCGAACAATGGCAAACTAATAACGTAAGGAAAAATATGAATTGACCTCTTTGCATCTCTAGCCTATCCTTTTTTTGAAGAACTGAAGTAGTAATTTGACGTAGTCATCTCCTGTACTGATGCTTAGATGGTCTGCTCTGTTTCTGTTAAACGTAGCATTGTAATAGTCGAAATTATCCTCATACCACTTGTTGTACTTTTTACGTACAGATGCCGAAGTTGTATCCAATATTATGCGTTGTCCTGTTTCTGCATCTGTAGCTCGGACCAATCCGATGTTGGGTAGTTCCTTTTCTACAGGATCATAGATGTGCATACCGATTATATCATGTCGTCGGGAGGCAATAGACAAGGCCGCCTCATATCCTTGGGTCATAAAATCTGACAGGATAAATACTATGGCTTTCTTCTTTTGTATATTATTGAGATAGATAAGTCCTTTTTCCAAATTGGTGCCTTTCGACGCTGGTTGGAAGTAAATAATTTCTCTGATTATCCTCAAGATGTGCTTCTTTCCCTTTTTTGGGGGAATATACTTTTCTACTTCATCAGCAAAGAGGATAGCGCCTACCTTATCATTATTAGTAATGGCAGAGAAGGCTAATACGGCACTGAGCTCCGCGGCTAATTCGCTTTTAAACTGGATTAGGCTGCCGAAGGATGAAGAGCGACTTATATCGATAAGCAGAACAACTGTCAGTTCGCGATCCTCCTCGAATACCTTGATGTGTGGCTCATTGGTACGTGCTGTTACATTCCAGTCTATATTTCTGACATCATCTCCGTAGTTATAATTTCTTACTTCAGAAAATGACATACCCCTTCCCTTAAAGGCACTATGGTACTCACCTGAGAAGATGTGTTTGCTCAGACCTTTAGTCTTAATCTCTATTTTCCGTACTTTCTTGAGTATTTCTGATGCTTCCATATAGGGAGTCTGCTAAGGCACTTCTATGGTATTAATGATTTTATTGATTATATCTTCTTGGGTGATATTCTCTGCCTCTGCTTCATACGTCAAGCCGATACGATGCCTCATTACGTCTGCACATATGTTTCTGACGTCATCTGGAATAACAAATCCTCTTCTATTGAGAAAAGCATAAGCTTTTGACGCTTTCGCCAAATTGATACTTGCCCTCGGTGAGCCACCATAATTAATCAGAGACTTCAGGTCTTTCAATCCATAAGATTCAGGGTCTCGGGTAGCAAAAACGATATCAAGGATATAATTCTCAATCTTCTCATCCATATATATTTTGGAAACCAATTCTCTACCCTTAAGTATAACCGCAGGGTCTACTACAGCGTCTACCTTACTTTCGGTCTGGCCACTAATGGCTCTTCTTATAATTTCCTTTTCTTCTATCTTATTCGGATAGCCAATTTTGACCATGAGCATAAATCTATCCATCTGGGCTTCTGGCAGCGGGTAAGTCCCTTCTTGCTCTATCGGATTCTGTGTGGCTAATACCAAAAAAGGCTCAGCGATAGAGAAAGTCTCTTTGCCTATCGTGACTTGCTTTTCCTGCATGGACTCAAGCAAAGCAGATTGGACTTTGGCTGGAGCCCTGTTAATCTCATCTGCCAGGACAAAATTGGTGAAGATAGGTCCTTTTCTGACGGTGAATTCGTTCAAATTAGGATTATAGATCATGGTCCCAATGATATCAGCAGGAAGTAAATCTGGTGTAAATTGGATTCTATTGAAGTCCGCATTGATGGCGCCCGCCAAGGTCTTAATGGATAAGGTTTTTGCCAATCCCGGTAATCCTTCCAAGAGAACATGGCCCTTAGCGAGTAACCCCAGGAGTAGGCGTTGGATCATATAATCTTGTCCAACGATAATCTTAGAAGTCGCCTCTTCTATCTGCTCCAAGAATCCACTGTCCATATGGATTTGTTGGTTAAGTGCTTCGATGTCTATAGATGCTTGCATTCAGGAATTTTTTTCAGAAATTTTGGATAGCAAAATTATCTTATCTCTGGTAAATAGGTTGTCTTTTGTCAGTTTAAAGTAAGGTTAAAACCTGCTATTTATAACCTTTTCAATGTATTATTGTACGTAATGAAGCACCTCATCTCAATAATCTGTAGCGTTATATTTTGTATATACTCACTGTCTGCCCAGAATACTGGAATACAAGTTGGATCGGCAGCGCTTTTGACTGATGGCAAAACAGAATATTGGAATCCGTCTGAAGATGAGCTATTTAAGATTTTCAAAAAGAAGTATTGGAGCGCTAATAAAGTCAATCACTATCATGAAGTAACCTCAATGGTTCTTCTCGTCAGGCTAAAAAGATCTCATCCAAAGATTGCTGCATATGAAAGAGCGGGGAGAACTAAACCTGCGAATAATCTGCGACAATTTATAAGAGAAAACAATGAGGCTTATGTCAAAACCATTAAGGAATCTTATCCAGGTAATCGCTACTATTTTTATTACGCTGAGGATGCAGATGATGTTTTCCAAGGAAGTAGCTTACATAATTTATATTCAGATTTGGACACCAGAGTTCCTGATCAAGAAATAGAAGAGATTGCCTATGTCCTGAGCGACCAACCCATTGTGATAAACAAAGAGATAGCTTTAAACCTGTTTATATATGATAAGAGCAAAGTATTAAAGCGAGTAAGTAAAAATGATTTACAGGTTACCAAGAACATCTTTAGTGCAAAGTACAGTCCTGAGAGATCAGTAAACAACTTTATTAGGCTTGTAAATAAAGGTCGCTAATTACCCTCGTAGGTTATTTGTACCCTCTTCTCTGTACCCTCAGAATCTGTTAGCAGAATTGTACCTGAATGCGTTCCTAATGTGTCCACAAGGATACCTATACTATCCACAAAAGAAACTCTATCGTTGCCTTCCAGCGCCATAGGATTATTGGGAAACAGCTCATCTCTAAATGTCAAAGCTTCCTTCCTTATAAGTGTATCTACACCAAAGACAAACAAACTATCAAATGTAGAACCAATGTTTTCTGCCATGATAGTAAAGTAAATCTTCTCACCTTCATTAGCAGAACGACCATTCTCTGACAATAACTCCAGATTAATTATAGATAATACTCCCCTGTAACTTACTTCTAAAGTATGGTCTTCACCCAATGAGTCAGTCAGGATAATTGTATTTCTAAATATTCCTGTAGTAGGCACTTCAATGCCAATACTCTTCTCAAAAAATCTTCTGTCACTGTCATCCAGTCTCATTGGATTATCAGTAAATGGTTCTCCGCCAAAAGTCAACAAATTCGAATCCGTTAAAAAGGCTCCAGAAAATACTGCTATACTCTCTATAGGTGAACCTAATGCATCTACGCGTAAGTCAAAGAAGGCCGTGGAATCTATTACTACTATAGGTTCCTCTACGGTAAGTAATTCAATATTCGGTGGAGAGAAATCATTGAGATCAGTATCTATGGTGATCGCAACTGCATCAGTCCTGCTGTCTATAGCAGTCAGCTCAAATTCATAAATCACTCTTGTCTCTTCGTTTGGCGCTTTAATATCAAGCTGCCAAGAAAATTGATTTTGTTCTTCTCCATTCAACCTAAAAGAGCTTCCTGCAGGTGTAGCTCCATTTATAGTATAATCCTCTGTAGGTAAAGGTTCCCCATTTAGCGTAATCTCGAGAGTTACAAGGAGAGAATCACCTCTCTCTGCGTCTAGTATAAGAGAGAAAATACTTCCTGGACGTACTGTGGCTCGCTGATCAGACAAAAAGTTGATTGTATCCCTAAATTCCAGGGAGGGTCCCAGTGGTATCGGAGGTACTTCTTCTTGAGTGGTTGGTGCATCAGGATCTATAGGTGTAGTACAAGCACCAATAATCAAAAAGGCCATAACGGTTAATAAACCTATTGTATAGATTAGATATCGTGTATTCATGCTGTGTCAAATATCAAGACAAAAACGTACATATCGCTCAAAAGCGTACATTCTACTGGTACAAAAAAAGAAAAGAGGCCATCTATAGCAACCAGATAGCCTCTTTTAATCAAGTTTTAGGTAAGAATAACCTTTTTAAAACTTAATATCTAACTGATAGAAATCTCCGTTTGAGTTCGGATCTATAAATACATCCGTGACTTCCATCAAATATAGCTGACCCTCTCTTAGGGCAATAAATGTATCTCCTACTTGGACCACATCTGTCCAAGGCTCTCCATTTGGATTGGTTCCTTGTAAGGATAATCCATTGGCCCAGATAGAACTGATCTCAGTATCTGTCTGTATGGCTTCAAAAGTAAATGTCTCAGGCAGTCCATTTTGATTTGGAATCAATTGTCTTAACTCAGTGCCATTGGCTCCTGATATTCTCTGTATCCAATTTGATCCTGATGGCTGACCGATATCAATTCCGTTATCTACTAGCTCTGCTGCTATATCAGCACTTCCTGTTCCAGCACCAGAATCTAAGTCCAGTCCTCCTGTCCCTGCAGGTCCTGCTCTATTGAAAAGTGCACCTTCCAACACAGTAACAGGTTGTCCTGAGACACCATTAGGGAAGGTATTGATAATAATAGGAAGTATGCTGAAACTATCTCTTGTATCTGCTATGGCGATAGTATAAGATTGTTCACTTTCGTCATCTTGTGCTCTGATGCATAAGGTCTCTTCAAAACCTCTTACATTGTCTGCTGACAAGAAAAAAGGATTTTCTATCACTTGATTTGCTGAAGATGATCCGCCAAAAAATAGTCTTTCAGGGGCTAGAGTCTCACCCGCCTCATCTACAACTATAACACTTTCTAGATCTGCATTTCCTGCCACCACTTGCAAATTGAGGCAAACAAGACTACTTGCATCAGCTATAATATTACTGTTGCCTAGCAAAGTGATTTCTGGATTTGCATCTGTACCTGTCAGCTCTGTACTGATTTCGATATCTACTGCTGCCGTGTTTCCGGCCTCATCCGCAACTGCAAACTGGTAGAGTGAAGCACTTCTATCTTCTTGTGCTTTGATGTCAAGTGTAATAGAAAAAGATGCTCTTAATTCCTCTGGCAATAGGAGCGCTGCAGCTGGTGCAGGTTGTCCATCTATAGTTAGTCTGTTCGCAAAATCTTCCAGTCTAATCCCATTTTCATTAACGGTTAGACTGTTAAGTGGAGATGAGCCTTGCGTTGCATTAAGTTGTACTGAAAATACTTCACCTGGAGCAACTGTGACATCCATGGATAGAAATGGTGTATCTGTTCCAAATGAAAGAGATGGACCTTCTTCAAGTCCTCCACCACCACCTGGGGTGCCACCACCTCCTCCTAAGATATCTTCTTCACAAGAAGTCATCAATAGAGAACCTAACACAAGTAAAAATCCTAGTTTTAATATGTTCTTCATAGCTTAATTATTTGTTGGAATATGTTTGACTTTGAAACGAATTGGAATTGACTGTAAAAGCTAAAATGGCGTTAAAAGAAATTTCGACCATCCATTTTTACCTTAATCGAAGATTGGAGCCGCAAAATTACATCATTTTGGTAATACCATGCCGAAAAACATCTAGACGGGAATCCAAAAAAAAAATGAGTGGATGGTAACTAGACCAACCACTCATCATATTATCAATATATAGGAATTGCTTTATCTAAGGTATTAATTTTTAATAACCTCTTTTGTCACTTCTCTTGATATTTCAATTGTCTGAGGTCCTGCAATGATTCTGAATTCTGTACGTCTGTTTTGACGGTGCTCATCATCTGTACATTTCACACCATTTTTGCAGTGATTGAGTATGACTGACTCTCCATAACCAACTGGCTTAATTCGCTTTTTCGATATGCCTCTGTCTGTAAGCCAAACAGTTGCTGACTTTGCCCTACGCAATGAAAGATCTTCATTATAGGTACTTCGTCCCTGCGAATCTGTATGTGAAGACAACTCAATCACCATGTCAGGATATTTCTCCATCAGCTTAAATAAGTCTGATAAATCTTTTTCTGCAGCTGGAAGGATGTCTGCCTTATCCAGATCGTAATAGATATTATTCATTCTTATAGGTTCGTTCCTTGTGATGGTCTCTGTGATAATCTCCACCTCAGGCTCTTTAGGCAATGGCTTCAACGCTATTTTCTTTTTGACCGTATAGTTGTCTATGATACCTGCTGTATTGAATGAGATAGAATCCGGATAATAACCATCAAGCGTGATGACAGCCTTGTATTTGTAATCTGAATCTAAGGCAAAGTTGAATTCATTGCCCAAAGCATTATACTTTGAATCAGTTGGATTTGAAATAGGGTCTGTGACATTGTCTAATCTGATACTAGCTCCTTTGAGCGGCTCATTGTCCGGGTCTACTACTGTAGCTAATAGGTCTATAACTATCTCCTTGATATTGAATGAAAATATATCATCGCAGCAAGTCTTACTCTTTAATCTTTTCTTGCCTTCTGTAGGTCTGTTAGACACTATGTATCCGCTCTTACCACCTGCATTCATACTGAAGTACAAGTCATCAAAAGAAGAATTAAAACCGAATCCTAAGTTCTCACTTCTACTCCATTCGCTGCCATCCCATACCGTATAGAATATATCAAAACCACCTATTGTTGGTCGTCCATCTGTGCTATAATATAAGGTGCCATCATGATAGAATGGAGACAGGTCATCTTTAGCTGAATTGATGTCTTCTCCTAGATTGACTGGTGTAGAGAATTGCCCATCACCTTGAATATTGGCGTAGTATAAGTCCATCCCTCCATAACCACCTGGCATATCTGATACAAAGAAGATTACATTTCTTCCATACAATTCTCCTACAGCTGGATGCTTCGCTTTCCATTCTCCATTAAGGGCAGACACTGGTTCTGGCGCACTCCATCCTGTATCCTTCTTATAACTTACCATAATGATAGATGAAGTGATTTCCGTCCCCACTGTCTGTACTCTTGTAAAGTACATCGTTCGTCCATCTCTGGAGAAAGCCACATTGGCGTTATGATAATCCTCTCTATTAATGACTTCCTCTAACTCATCCGATTTGTCAAATTCTCCTTTATCATTTTTTTCTGCCACATATATCTTAGCGTGATAGTCATCTTCTTCATTACTGACTTCTATCGCTTTGCTTCTATTGAAGGACCCATAATAGAGCAATCCGTCATCCGGATTTTCTCTAGGGCTAAATTCTCCAGAGCCAGAATTGACTTCCTTATCAAGTAATTTGAAAGAGGTTTCAAGATTGGGTTCCATCCCTTCCAACATGTTAATACCTGCAACTTCAAATTGTGCTTCTTTTAACCCTTCGTCATTCTCCGTCAGACTCATATATCGATTAAACTCTTTGAGCGACAAATCATACTTACCCAGCGCCTTAAGCGACTTGGCATAATCTAATATGATCTCTACATTCTGTAACTCCTCATCTTTGTCTATGAGCCTCTTGTATGTTTTTGCTGCTTTTTCGTAATCACGAATTTCATAATTCAACTCAGCGATCTTAACTGAGAATTCATCTTTAGTCGCTCTATCTTCTCTTGATCTTTTATCTCTAAGGTCATCATATGCTTCTTCGAACCATTCGAGTGCCCCAAAGTAGTTTGCATTAGACTCCGCTTCCTTTGCAGCTTCTACTTTTTGATCAAATGAATTATTTCTGATGGGTTGCCCGTATAAGACCGTACAGATGAGGGTAAAAATCCCAAGTGACAGTATTTGCTTCATCATGATATTCTTTCTTGTTGTATATAATGAATGTGATTAAAGCCTTGGACAGATAAACTTAGGCTCCACCTCAGGCTTCTTATGCCAATTAAATAATTTAGTAACCGCCAATTCAAAAGCGCCAACGGTACTTGATGAGGTCCTCAGTGGACCTATGTTGACATCATAGCTCAATCCAACTCTCAAATCTTTCGTGTCATAGGCTACATAGAGCGGAATATCAAAATCATTCACAAATCTGGCACCTACGCCAAAGAGGAAATTAATCTGTTGTTCTGGTTTAAATAAATAACTAAATAACGCCTGAGCAACAACATTAGTACTTACTCCTTGTCTTTGCACGATTATATTAGGATTGAACCCTAGTCGATTATTAATGTCAGTATAAAGGAAAATGTATCCATTGATTCTTCTATTAAGGTTTTCCACTCTTCTTGGGACTGGATTTGGATTCATTCCGGCAGTATCTGGATCTTGTACAGATAGTCTAGGTGCGAATATGTGATCTCCGGCAATTCCAATCCTGATATCTGCTGATTTTCCTATGGGGGCATCTAAACTTAGGCCTATGGCGTAATCAGAGGTAGTCTTGAATGCTGCATCAGGCTGATTTAAGGCTGTATTACCCAACCAAGCGGATAAATCTTGGCCTTGAGCACCACCAGAAGCTAAATTAAATGGATCTTGATATTCCAATATATCCTGATTGGTTGGTCCTTGTTGGAACGAACCATACTTTACACCTAAAGTGAACACCTTATCTTGTTTTTTGCCAAAAGCCAGGTGATATGCGCCAAGGATACCCGCAAACTGTCTTCTAAATGCACCTACACCCGCATTAGTGGATCTCGAGAATGCACCTCCCACAGACACCCAATCACCTTCTGTAAAACCAAAATCAATATTATAATCCAGCATGAGACTTAAATCCAAGAACCCGTTTCCATTGGTCACCGTCCTTCCTTCATCTCTTACAATGGCATTGACTCTCAGATTCCCATAGAAAGCCCCTGTCAGTGAAGGGCTGATCGTTGCTGGCGCAAACTGGTAGAAACTATTATGAAAATCCTGTGCTTGAACTGTAGACAAGCCTGAAAGTAAAAGTGCTATGAATAGATATTTTAATTTCATGTCAACGTTAATCTTTTATAATCTTTTGAAAACCAGGTGGTTACAGAAGAACTTTGTGTTCAAATAATGACGCTTATTCTCAAGGCATCTAATATACCTTCAAAGCCGCTAAAAATAGTTGATTAATTGCGGTTAAAGAAATCATAGCCCTGCTTAAAAAAGATCTTGATCGCTAATTATGAGCCTAATAGGTCTTGAAGACAACCAAATAAGCTCAATAGCTAATAATCTAACTCCACCATTAAACAATTATTGTCTTTAATATTGTCTGGTGAAGTCGATATTCATATCTGTTTTACTACTATTTACCTCAAGTCTCTTATTGGGACAATCTGCTGATACCAGTACACTTCACACAGCAGATAGCCTCTTATTAAATACGATTGATTACACTAAAAGGAAAAAGGTTGTTCTTGCCACAGGAATAGGCAGTTACACCGCTGCGGCAACTGGTCTGTACTTTGCCTGGTATAACCAATTTGACCAGACTTCGTTGCATAGTTTTGATGACTGGGGAGAGTGGGTGCAGATGGACAAGGTTGGACATGCCTACTCAGCCTATCTACAATCTGATCTGGTGTACAGCATCAGCAAGTGGGGCGGATATGATGATAAGCAAGCGCTCAGACTAAGCACTATATCAAGCTTGGCTGGCCAACTCGGCATAGAAATTATGGATGGTTTCTCTACTGAGTGGGGATTTTCTTGGGGGGATATTGGATCTAACCTTGTTGGGACTTCCCTTTTCTATTTTCAAGAAAAACATTGGGGCCAGCAGGTATTCAGAATGAAAATGTCCTATTGGCCAGTAGACTATGCCAACACCCCTTTGGTTAGCACAGCGGGTGAACCGTTTGGCTCTCTGCAATTGCGTTCCGAATCATTATTTGGTCAAAATGGCGTAGAAAGATTCTTGAAAGATTATAATGGACAAACCATCTGGATTTCAGCCAGTCTACATCATTTCTTTCCAGAAGTAAAAATACCAAGGTGGTTAGCACTCTCCTTTGGGTACAGTGGTCAGAATCTGTATGGAGGTCGCTCTAATCAATGGCAAGAAAGTGGGCATACTTTTAATGTAGATATTCCGAGATCTCGCCAGTTTGTATTAGCCTTGGATTATAATCTCAGCCATATCAAAACACAAAAACCTTTCTTAAAAAGCCTGTTAAATTTTGCCAATATATTTAAATGGCCAGCACCTGCGTTATCTTACAGCACGTCTGAAGGGTTCTTGTTCCATATAATCTTTAGAAATTGATCATGTGTGACTTCACACTCTTATATATAGTATTTTTGCGGCACCTTATAATTAGGACTATGAAACACCTATTAACGCTAGTGTTAGGATTACTTCCCCTCTTTTGTTCTGCACAGTATATAAGCGGAACGACAATTCCTGACACCACAGTAGCCAAAGTCATGGATAACAATGATGTGGCTTATCGAACGGCACAATCTATCACGTCAGAAGATTTAAGCACACATCTGCACATATTGGCTTCTGATGAGTACGAGGGTAGAGAGACTGGTGCAAAGGGAAATGATCTGGCAGCGGCCTATATCGCCAACCAATTTAAGTCTATGGGACTACCTGCTATAGGAGCAGATAACAGCTACTATCAGAAAGTGGCTTTTAATAAAACCAAATGGAATAAAAACGAGATAAAGGTCAACGGAAACGCCTACAAACATCTGTGGGATTATCTGGCTTTTGCGACATTAAATATTGGAGACACCTACTTAGAGTCTAATGATGTTTATTTCCTCGGGTATGGCATTGAAGATCCAAAATATTCTGACTACAAAGGAGCTAGTCTTAATGGTAAGGTTATTCTCATTAATGAAGGTGAGCCGACTAACAATGAGGGTATTTCTTACATTACAGGCAGTGCAGAAACTTCTGAGTGGACTGATAACATTTACAAAAAACTCGAAGTTGCTAAATCTAAAGGCGTCAGACATGTCTTTATTATCTCCAATGATGTCAAAAAATTTCTAGCGCAGAATAGGAAAT
>CAZPUF010000070.1:0-12808 GCA_964589705.1 uncultured Saprospiraceae bacterium
GAGTAATGGAATTGCCTGAAAATTATTTATACAGTAGTGCTCAGTGGTATCTAAAACAAGAAGGTAAAATTAAAATTGACATATTAAGATTTGAGAATAATGTAGGATATGTTGACACATAGGATTTTAGTTAAGACTAATGAATCGAGGTTGCAAACCTCGACTATCGGCGTTAGGTATTTAGAGAAGGGAGCCTTGAGATTACACAATCTAGTTTTGTAAAATTGAAATAGATTGGTGGAGTAAAAAATTAGATTTGTCAGTTTCATTGACATATTTGTCTGTTTTGGACAATTACGCTTTTTACACATATAAATTAGTATTTTCTTTGTGATGAAACTCTACTTTCAACATGGATTAGTAATACAAAAAGGATATTTGAACAATTGCCACCTCACGACTGTCATTATACTCACGTAACGAATAAGCGTTATAAAGAAAAGCTACAATCAGCTATTAGAGAAAATCAGAACTTGCTTTGTTATATGATAGATAAGTCTAGAATATCATTTACCTTTTTATTGGTATTTCTACTGAGTGGACTACAAGGACAGGATCTTAACAGTATTCTAGATTTACTCACCTTGCATCCTAACAAAGCTGCGGTAATGCAGGATAGTACCATATATCCAGCCAAGGCCATCTTTACTCCAGTTATTTCTTTTGCTCCAGAAACAAATCTGAGCATAGGTGTGGGTATGAAAGGGCTATTCAAGATGAAAGGCTCTGGAGATGAAACTAGAACATCTAATTTGCCACTGACAGCACAGTATACTATAGAGAATAAGTTTCTGTTTTTTTCTGGCTTTGGAATTTTCTCTCCTCAGGAAAAGTATATGCTTACTGGAAATATTAGGATACAGTCATTTCCCAGTTTATACTTTGGCGTAGGGCCAGATACACCGAAATCTAATGAAGAAGAATTCAGTTATAGGCAGATTTTATTGCAACCACTCTTTCTCAAAAATCTATTCAGGAGATATCTCTTCTTTGGTGGTGGGATAAGATATAATCGAATAAGTGGGGTAGAGCCGCAGGCAGATGGCTTACTAGCCACAACGGCTCAATCTGGTGCTAGGGGGTCCACCTCCTCAGGGCTAGAATTAGCGGTAATCTATGATAGTAGAGATAATTTGCTGAATGCGACTAAAGGCTATTTTATAAGTCTGACGCATGGATTCTATACATCTTGGCTAGGGTCTTCGCATGAGTTTCAGCTTACAAAGCTAGATTTTAGATACTTCATGCAGCCATTAGGCAATCCGTCTAGTATATTGGGGATTCAATTCTTATCACAGATTAGTCAAGGCGATACACCTCTACATGAGTTGGGTAGGCTCGGAGGCGATGTGATAATGCGTGGTTATTTTGAAGGGCGGTATACGGATAGACACCTGATCACTACCCAAGTAGAATGGCGACAAAAATTAACGCATCGTTGGGGTGCTGTCGCTTTTGCAGGTATAGGCGATGTAGCACCTACGTTAAGTGCATTTGATCTTAATACGATCAGAGCATCCTATGGTGTAGGTCTCAGATTCCTAGTTGACGAAGAAGAAAACCTCAACATAAGATTCGATCTAGGAGTCGGCAACGAAAAAGTCAACTACTATTTTAAGATCGCCGAGGCATTTTAATAAAATAAAAACTAAGCTTTAAGCGTAAGTTATCATATGAGTAAGATGAAGATTGTGGTACTTTCTATTCTAACCTATCTAATGGTCATGCCTTCACCTCTTGTATCTCAAGAGGCAATAGATACAGACTTGGAGATAGGGGAGAAGGATTCACTTGTGTGGGATAACTCTATACTCCCTGTGGCATTTTATCTTCCTGAGACCAGCTTTGCTGCTGGCGCTACAGGTATATTATCATTCAAAAAATCTTCTCAGGCAGAAGAAGAAAGGCCCTCACAGCTTTTGTTTGCAGCAATCTATACGTTGAGAAATCAGCTGGAGATTTTAGGCACTTTTGAATTCTATGCCAATCAGCGAAAACACCGTCTTAAGGGTGAGTGGGGATATTACATATATTCATATAATTACTTTGGTATAGGTGCCGATTCCAGGGCCGAAGATTTAGAAAAGTATAAAGTAAATTTCCCAAGGTTTCACTTGAGTTATTCACGTAAAATATTTAGCATATTCAATCTAGGTGTTGGTTATCGAATGGATAATTTCGATATGAAGGAGAGAGAAATAAATGGCTTACTAGAGAGAGATAGACCTGTCGGTTGGGACGGAGGATTTAAGTCAAATTATGAGCTTAACTTTTTTGTAGATACCCGTGACAATATCAATGCACCGTACAAAGGATTCTATGGCGAGGTGATATACCAAGGAAGCTTGAAGTGGCTTTTTTCAGATTATGATTTTAGAAAATTAGATATCGATCTAAGATATTTTATACCCTTCAAGAACGATATAACTCTGGGACATCAGCTATGGTTGACACATGCTACTGATGGTGCACCCTTCTATGAAGTCGGTCATATATCCACGGCAAGTAGATCTCGTGGTTTTGATGATAGACGATTTATAGCTTACAAAATGATCACTTACCAGTCTGAGCTGAGATTCCCAATATGGAAGAAAATAAGAGGGAGTGCATTCTACACATATAATGTTTTGCCAGACAGATGGTCAGATCTTTTTGCCAATAGAGAATACTTTAGTTACGGCATCGGCTTTAGATATTATATCATAGAAGAATCCCGAGCAGGACTACGACTAGATATAGCGAGAGGTGCTGGAAGGACTAATTTCTATCTGACGTTTAATGAAGCATTCTAGCCAGATTGGAATGGCAAGAAACACCAAGTGAATCCTCAAAGGCAGAATAAGGCGATGTAAAATTAATTGCCAGCATCCAAAATAAAGCCGCTCTTGGTACAAATAAGGACAAAAGGAAAACGAGCTTTTTGTCTTTACGACTTTATCTCCATTTAAGTCAATCTATGCGTGAAATATACCATTGACAATATACTGTTGTGTCTAAGAAACAAATTGATTGGAACCAATATTGGACCAGTTAAGAAAAAGTATATTTGATAAATAGGATATTCAACCAATGAAACTACAACCCACGCAGATAGCAGTTTTCCTAGGGCTTACCGGCATAATAGCCTTAGTGACCTATCTCTACTGCCGTGGCAAACGTAGTGCCGGTGATGATGAGAAAGAGTATTTTCTTTCTGGCAAAGATCTCAAATGGTATTTTGTTGCTGGGTCCATCACGCTGACCAATCTGTCTACTGATCAACTAGTCGGCATGAATGGCAATCAGATGGCTCTGATAGTCTGGTGGGAGCTGGCAGCTGTCGTGGGTTTGCTCATGCTTACCTTCCTATTTATCCCTGTCTACTATAAATATAATTGTACGACGACGACAGAGCTGCTTGAAAGACGTTATGGCAATGCACATATCCGTGCGGTGATATCCATTTTGTTTCTTGCCGGCAATGTATTTATTCTATTGCCTGGCGTCTTGTATGGTGGTTCATTATTCATGCAGCAGATGTTCGGCTTAGAACAGGTGAACATATATTACATAGCAATAGTGTTTGCTCTGGTGGGATCGGCCTATGCTATATTTGGCGGGCTGAGAGCTGTAGCCGTTTCTGATACATTTTCGGGAGTACTGCTCTTGTCGCTGGCTGTATTTGTGGTTTGGAAAGCCTTGGTGGCCATTGACTTTGATTTTAGTGGCATTCCATCAGATCGCTTATCCTTAATCGGTGGGTATGAATCTCCCATACCTTGGCCAACTCTTCTGACGGGAATGCTATTCATTCAGATGTTTTATTGGTCTACTAATCAGACCATCACCCAGAGAGCCATGGCCTCTCCATCAGTCAAGGAGGCTCAGAAAGGAATTCTCGCCTCCGCTGCCATAAGGTTGCTGATAGTGCCTCCTATCATTGTTCTCCCAGGTATTATTTCGTACAAGTTGTTTGGAGAGGTAGGTAATAACAAAGCCTTTGGGATGATAGTGACCGAGTTATTACCTGTCGGACTTACAGGAGCCTTTGCGGCGGCTATGGCTGCTGCTGTGCTCACCACTTTTAATTCTATACTAAATGCCTCAGCAGCATTATGGGTCTGTGATGTGCACGAGAGCTATATCAATAAGGATCCTAATATCCGCCGCCTATGCTTCATCGTTACCCTTGTGATGGTGGCTTTGACCTTTATCATGTTTCCCGTATTTCTACATGCTGAGAATCTCATCAATCTGATGCAAGAGCTTTATGGTTTTCTCTCGATGCCGATACTGTCTGCATTCATGGTGGGGCTACTGTTTAGGAATGTGGATGCTAGGGCTGTCATCATCTCGGTCATACTAGGCGTATTGTTGTATGCATTTTTCACGCGAGTCTGGCCACAGTTGCCTGGCGGCAATTATATCCACATGATGGCCATCACCTTAATTTTCAGTGTGCTCACGGCACTCTTGATTAATAGAATAATCTATAAAAGGAATGCAGTGTGGGATGCTTATGAGGTCTTTGGTCGTCAAGCAAGTATAAAGTGATTATGAAACTAGGTGTCTGTTATTATCCAGAACATTGGCCATCCTCCATGTGGGCAGAAGATGCTGCAGAGATGCATGCATTAGGGTTGTCTCTTGTGCGGATAGGAGAATTTGCATGGCATAAATTGGAGCCGAGGGAAGGCACTTTTGACTTTGGGTGGCTGGATCAGGTGATAGATATTCTACATGCGGCTGGTCTCCAGGTCATCTTGGGAACGCCTAGTGCGACGCCACCTCGCTGGGCCTTGGAGAAGTTTCCTGATCTTCTAGCATGCGATGAGCAGGGCCGACCCCGTGAGTTTGGTTCTAGGAGGCACTATTGTTTTTCTCATGACGGGTATAGGCAGATGGCGGCAGACATGTCGGAGCGATTGGCTAGGCGGTATGGGAGTCATCCAGCGCTGTTTGCATGGCAGACAGATAATGAGTACGGATGTCATGATACCACTAGATCATACAGCCCTCTTGCGAGAAAGGCTTTCCAGCAATGGCTCACTGACAAGTATGAAAACATAGCCGAGCTTAACCAGCGCTGGGGAAATATCTTTTGGTCTATGTCTTATGATTCTTTTGATCAAATAGGCCTGCCCAATCTCACTGTGACAGAACCTAATCCTAGTCACAAAATGGATTTTTACAGATTCTGTTCGGACCAAGTAATCATATGGAATCAAGCGCAGGTCAAAGCCATAAGAGCTTATTCTGACAAGCCAATCTTTCATAATTACATGGGAAGGATCACTGATTTTGATCATTTCAAATTAGGTGAGGATATGGAGTTGGCCACTTGGGATAGTTATCCACTTGGGTTTTTAGAAGACAGGTCAGATAGGTCTGAAGCATTTAAGCAAGCGTATCAGTACACTGGCGATCCAGATTTTCAGGCCTTTCATCATGACCTCTATAGAGGAGTAGGTAGGGGGAGATGGGGCATCATGGAACAGCAGCCAGGCCCTGTAAACTGGGCACCGTATAATCCTGCGCCGGCTGAAGGAATGGTGAAGGTATGGACGCTAGAAGCTATGGCGCATGGTGCAGAATTCGTGGCCTATTTCAGATGGCGACAAGCACCATTCGCGCAGGAGCAAATGCACTCTGCCTTGAAGAGATCTGACAACAGCCCTACTAAAGTGCTCGATGAAATTCGGCAACTAAAAATTGATTTGGAAACTTATGCAAGTAGCAATGCAATAGCTGAGGAAAAGTCTATTGCTGAAGTAGCTTTGATTTTTGATTACGAAAGTCAATGGGCTTGGGAGGTGCAGCCGCAAGGCCAAAGCTTCGGTTACTTTAAACTCGTCTATGATTTCTATTGTGGGCTTAGACAACTGGGAGTAGATGTGGATATCCTTCCAGCTGAGGCTAACTCAATAGATGACTATAAGCTTCTTGTGGTCCCTGGTCTGTTTTCTCTCAGTGAAGAATTGCTGAAAGCATTGTCCAATTATAAAGGAGAACTGCTGCTAGGGCCCCGCACTCATACAAAAACGGTGGATTTCCATATTAATCCCGATTCCGTGTCCCAACTTATGAATCTTTCGCTTAAGTTAGACCATGTAGAGACGCTGCGCCCCACAGAAAAAAAGCAGGTAAATGGCGTAGGCACTTTTGAGAAATGGGTGGAAACGCTGCATCTAGATGGGGAGCTAGCCCAGCCCCTTATTTATCAGAACAGCAAAACTTATCTAGGCGGCTGGCCTGATGAAGCAACAAGGGATGCCATACTTTCCACTTGTCTTGAGAGAGCTGACATAATTCATTCGCCCCTAAAGGGTGGAGGGCGAAAGCGAAATGGTTATGTAGTGGATTATAAGAACGCAAGATTTAAAGAAGGGAGTGCAGCATGGCCCAAAACATGAACCGCGGACATGACAGTCTCGTCTATGCGCCCATTATCAGTTATCTCAAAGAATTGGGTGTCGAAAAAATAGAGGCGATGGGTATTAATCCTTCTGTGATTAGAATTTCTGTCGGCCTGGAGAAGCAGAGGATTTGATAGCGGATTTGGGGGAAGCGCTAGGGAGATGCGTTGGTTAAGCTTTCAAGTGGATATGGTGTCATATTGACGATATTCCAACATCACAATTTGACGCGAGTGAATTCGTTATTGAGTGTTTTAAGAGTGGAGCAGCCTTTATAAATAATCAGGGATGATAATTTCTTTTATTATGAAAGCAAAATCTCTGGCTCACTACTTGGAGCTGATAACGGAAAGGGCTTTTATATATTTCTTGCCTTCTGATTCTATCGCGATATAATATAGTCCTGATGGATACTGATTGGTCACTAAAGTAATCTCATTTTTATCTGTAGAACCTACTTTTAAAAACTGACCAGTAGCAGATATAAGTTTCCAATCTACAGAACTCGAAGAATCAAAATGCCAGGAAACGTTGACGACATCTGATGTAGGATTAGGGAATACATCGAATACTATTGAGGGGGTGCTGCTATTAATATCGTTGTCAGAATTGAGGAAATCTAAAGGGAATCTCCAAATCTGAGACCCTACTCCTTCTTGCTCTCCTACAAAATATAAATAGTTATCTATTTGGCCATATGTAAAACTATTTCTAAAATCATCACAAGACATACCTAATACGCCTGGGTTTAAATCAAAAATTAATTCAAGTGTTCCATCTTCATGAATGTAGTATAATTCATTTCCAAAAGGTTCAATCTTTAATACTGCTAGACCGACCTCTTCAAGTACTGTACTGAGAAACCGAGGTGCCTCATACCTTTTCACTATACTTAAATCAGCTATCACTTCCATATCATTCCCTTGTTCCATTCTGACAAGTCTACCTGCGAAGTTGTCAAAATTTGAAAGTCCTGTTACTCCAAAATCTACCTCACCAATACGATGGACCGCAGTCATAAAACGGTCTCCTATATGATACTCTTCTGTTGTTTTATTAAATATGTCATACCTAGAAATGATGTATCCTCCATTCTCTTCGTCACTTCTTAAGTAATATAATTGTTCTTCTACAAACACAAACAATAGGTTGTACAAAGCTCCTGTTTCTTTATACTCGGTCAACATACTTGTGCCTTCCACACTACCATCAGTAACCCATAATTGACATAGTGCATCTGTACAAATTCTATAATACATAGAACTATCCAAGCTATTTGGGGCAACTCTAGAACCAGATCCCGGAGGAAATGTATGCAATAAAGTAGAAACCCCATTTTCGTCGATAGTTACAAGTGAGTTATTTCCATTCTCTAGGATTGCGAAGGCAGTCATAATTTCACCTTCGGTACCTGGCAGAAAATCTGCAGATAGATAATTATATTCTAAACCTATAGGAGTTAGAGACAAATCATCTATATCTAACAGCCAATGGTTAAACCCAGTCATTGGTGATGGAGAAGAGAATTGAAATTTAGAATTAGAATTCTTTATTACTGATGTACTTATGTCCAGAGTATCTAAAAATTCCAACCGCTGTATTCGGTCCGTACTTGTTTCCAAACTCCAAAACCTGCCATCTCTAGATTCTAATATGAAATTATCACCTCGTTGCTGTGAACTACTAATATTACGAATATCTTCTTCTAGTAAACTAACAAACTCATCATCTTGCATATAGCCGAAAGCTTCTTGGCCGAGTTGCGCATAAAGTTTTCCGTATTTCTCATCATTACTGCCATAATGGATACGAAAGAAAATGTTTTCAAGACTCTCAAAAACTCCTTGATTCATAAAGTAAGACCCACCACCTTTCGCATATATCTGATCGCTCGTCACATATACTCTACCTCTGAATCCTAATCCTTGTTCAGTACGATAGTCATCTAAAAAAAGACGAAATCCATCAGCTTGTCTTAAGTAAACCTTCTCTTCAATTGAAATAATTATCTCCTCTCCAACAATTTCTACCTTATTGTTTCTCCCATCAAGCGTTGCAAGATGTATTGTATCTATGAGAGTCGTTATTTCTCTTTCGTAATCATAATGAAAAACCTTATTGTCCGCTAAAAAATAAAAATCAGAATCATTATTTAGAATCCAACCATTTTCCCTTTCTAAGGAATTACTAAACTCATTCGTTAGTAAATCAAAGTGTCCAAAATTCTGGGATGAACCTGTATTATTATTTACACTGACTATCGCCGTACTATCAGGGAATACATGATAGACGCCTAAAACCTGATAAGGTTGTAGATCAGTCGTCCTCAAATGGCTATCTGATGGTTTATGATATAATGAAAAATCAAATGCGCCTGTGTTATTAAAGAAAATGACGTAATCATCATTGACATCAAATGCGCCATGACTAACCCCAGGTAGATTATTGAATACCGAATCTAACCTGAGAGGATTAGTTCTTACAATATGAAAATTACTATCGATAGAAATATAATCATCAGCAGAGGCAAAAGTTACACTACCTTGATTCGCTGCAAGGGTATCAATTTCGAATGTTTCTAGATCTATAATACTTAAAACGTCATCCTCAATATTCATCAAATGTGAATCTTCAAATGGTCTTAATTTTCGATGATTGAAATCGTAAATCGTATCAATTTCTAAAGAAAGAAGATCTGAAACCTCAAATAAGCTATACTCAGTCCTTTGGATAAAATGATGACCAATAAGCAAACTTTTATCACTCATATATGATTCCTTCAGGATGGTGATTTCATCCAGTGTTTGTAAATCATAAGCTAATAGCCGATCTTCGTAAACCTGTACAAGATAACTATCATTGATTTTACTCTTAGATAAGACTGGGGCAGAAAGGGGACTTGAATTCAATATATCTAAAAGCTCAAATGTATTTTCTTGAAATTCATAGATGTAGACTTCTCCAGAATTCTCTTCGAGCGCATATCTCAGATCACCACTGTTAGAGTAATAGAGTTCTCCGATATTATATCTATTAACTAAGTCTGAACTGAAATTTGAAACCTGTTCCTGTCCATTGACCATATATGAAATAGACACTATGAGAAACAATAAGGATAGCTTAATATAAGACATATGGATAGATGTAAATTCTAATTGATTACATCACAATATACTAATAACAAACAAAAATGTCAAACTGGAAAGCTATAGGTCTGTACCAAAATGGGCAGGTTATCTATGTAGCTTACTTAGCTGAAAAGGTCGCTTTAATTCTTTATTATCTTATGCGTTGTGACAATATTCTTTGACTTATTATTTATTCGTAGAAAATAAATCCCAGAATTATAATTATTAAAGTCAATCAATGCATTGTCAAATTGATTATCGAACAATTCAATAGTCAGCCCCTTATTGTCTAATACTGTTACATCAAAATTTGAAGATTTAATGTCTATGTAAACTAAGGCTTCAGTTGGGTTAGGAAATATTGTGACGTTATGATTTTCCAATGCATTTTCTTCGTGAACTGAAGTAAGCAGTTCATCAATCAAAAATTCTAATACACTAACTTGCCCTAGTTGAATACAATCATTTTCAATCGCAGACATTTCTAAAGACTCAGTCTGTTCTTCGAAGGAATCTTGAATAATTTCTATGGTGTCATCTACAAATGAACTATTGGATGGAATAATCGAAAAGCCATTAGCTCTATAGTAATCTGAACCATACTCTGCGTTACCTTGATATTCGAATTCTACGGCAACAGGGATTTCTAGATTACCATCCCGCGTGATTTCAAAATTAATGTACTTTTCTTCCTCTAGGTACCTTATTTGATTTGTGCTTAAGCTGATTTCTGTAGTAGGAAAAGTATCAAAATGCTCAAAGGTAATATTTACATTGTCCGGATTGACTCCAGTAAAAAACCCAACATCGTTTGGATTCACAATAAAAAAATTGCCTGTTACATTACCTAATCCTTCTGAGGTTGGGAGATTCTCAAATAAGTTGAAGAACGGGATATTTTCATCATATATGATTGCACAATCTGTAAAATTCAAGCCACCAAATCTAGGAACTTGATTAGTGTAATTTGTCACCTCTAAAAAAATCGGATTGTTCAAACCGATGGGGTCATTAGACACATCTTTAAATACACAATTGGTAAAGTTTAGATCAAAGCTCTCTACAGACTTTTGAGCATATACAGCTGACCATTGACTGCTCTGGACATAGCAGTTAATAAAATGTACAAATCCATCTACACCATTAGAGCCATTATCTGTTACTGCAATTTCTGCAAAATCAAAGGTATTAGACGGGTCGTGATTATTGGCCATGAAGGTGTTTTCTACCGTGATAGAAACATCTAAAGAATTATCCTGCATCATAAAAAGAGCAAGTTGTATGGCATTGCCAAAATTGTTGAAAATCCTGCAGTCCTTAATGAGTATGTTTTCTAGTCTCTCTTCTGGGATGTCAGGTTCTAGGTCAATGCCATCTTCTGGAAGGGTGCCATTCGTATCAGAAAATTCACAATTAAGCACAGTTAAATCTTTAGCTGAAGTAACAGATAAGCCTTGCCTGTAGTTATTGGAGAATCTACAATTTTTAATCAATACATTTTCGCAGTAATTTTTCAGACTATTAGGTTGAAAGCTTCTTGATACCAGAATGCCATCTCCTCCAGTATCTAAAATTGTAAGCCCTTCTACAAGTACGTTTGTTGCAGAACTCAAACTGATTCCATGGCGGAATTCACTATCCGCCAAGTCAACGTATTCTTGCTTATTCATAATGAATTCTGCACCATAGCCTATTATATTGATGTTTGACTTATCGTTGATATTGATTAGGGATTCGAAAATATCGAATTCTCCAGGCAATGCCCTCAGCACAACACCTTCCTCAAAGATGATGGTTACATCATCCCTGTTTAGCCACAATGGACCTGTATTCCAATCTAGCCCAACATTATCAATGACAATAGTGTCTTCAGTTGTTTCTGTAAAAGCATATTGCAGGAGATTGGTATTATCTAAGGAATCAAATCCAATTTCTACAGAAACGATTATTTTACTAGCATTTAGAACAGTAAAATGATAACCTAAGAGAATCATAATTGGAATTATTCTATTTCTCATTTTAATAATATTAGTTATAGCAAACTGGGTGACTGTAAGGTAATGTAAATGTTGGCTTTATACGGTCTTCAGATTTATTTATTAGATGAAGGTATTAATACCAGAGATAGGCAATAAATGTGGATTCTCATCAGCACAATTCGAAAAGAAGAAAATTAAACAGATAGTTAATAAGACGTGAATCTTTGCGTATTTAATATTTTTTGTATTTTTTGGCTTATTATTTAATTCTCAAACTATTAGAAAAGTATCATGAGAACTTTTACCATCCTAACAATTTGTCTTTTCACATTATCATTGAATGCACAAAAAGTAAAATTTAAGAAAGGTGTTGTGAAAATTGACAATAAAGAATCTTACAAGTTTGAAAAAATAAAGAAGGATAACCAGATTCGGCCTACTATTCAAATGAAAAACATGAGCGGTGACATGCTTATTGAAATCAAAGACAATCCAATCAATTATGAACAGTTACCATCTGAAAAGTCTCCTAGAATGTATGAGTACATGAATACCATAACGTTTAAAGATGATGAACCTATTACAATCCCTTATTTTAATAGGTTGAATGTAAGTAAAGCATTACATAAGCTTTTGGAAGATACAGACTTCTATAAAGGTGGGGAATTGTCTCCAGCTACGAAGCAAAGTCTACTTTCCAAAATGGAACAAGAGAAGGTGGAAACAGCAATGAGTTCCTTAGAAGAAAAAAACAAGGCCAGAAAAATAAATGCCGCAGCTTCAGAAGAGAAATTTGGGAAACTAACAGAACGGGAACCAGCTAAACAAATCGATTTAGGAAATAATGAAATAAGGGAAAACGGAAAATTAGGTAAGGTTTCACTTAAAGAAAAAGGCTCCATATTAAGCGTCTATGAAATTTCAAATAACCGTGGAGAAATTATTGCGAAAATGATTCTTAACAAATCAGGATCAAAAAAAGCAACAGGAAACATTCTAACTTTAGTAGATGAGGTTCGAAAGGAATTTAGCTATGAGCTTACTCTGACAGACAATAACTTTGATCCCACTGAGAAACGACAAGCACAGATGATCCAATACCTTGTCGATATGGGTTATCTCTAAACTTCAATAAGCATATAAGACTACGTAAGGTATGGGGGGGTTCGCCCCATACCTGCATTTAGTTATATGCTGAATAAAAGCCATAGAATATAATTCTCTATTGAGGATGAGTTTTCCTCATTACAGATTAGATCTCAGTCACTTCCAGATACAAAGTATCGCTACTCACACCAGTAAATAT
>CAZPUF010000071.1:0-12790 GCA_964589705.1 uncultured Saprospiraceae bacterium
GAATCCTCTTGGCGGTATAAAAAATTAATAGATTTCTCCACTCCTTGCAGTCGGTCGAAAAGAAAAAAAGCTGGAGGACAAACGATCCCAACTCTGTTCGTCGCGACTTGTAGTCGCGATGCAATATGCTTGCACAGGATCAACCCCTCCTAAATTACTATGCACCCAAGAGAAGGTGGGCTTTCCGAGAGATCGGAAAGGTCGGATGAGTTGAAGAAAAGAATATTCTTTGCGCAATAAAATTTAATAGATTTCTCCACTCCTTGCAGTCGGTCGAAAAGAAAAAAAGGTGAGGAATAAAAGCGATCCCAACCCCTCATCTATTTCCAGATACATATCCGTTACAACTTCCTTCTCTTCCCAAGAGAAGGTGGGCTTTCCGAGAGATCGGAAAGGTCGGATGAGTTGAAGAAAAGAATATTCTTTGCGCAATAAAATTTAATAGATTTCTCCACTCCTTGCAGTCGGTCGAAAAGAAAAAAAGGTGAGGAATAAAAGCGATCCCAACCCCTCATCTATTTCCAGATACATATCCGTTACAACTTCCTTCTCTTCCCAAGAGAAGGTGGGCTTTCTGAGATATCGGAAAGGTCGGATGAGTTGAAAAAAGCAATCATATTTGCCATGCAAAAGAAAGGTCAGATGAGTTAGAAAAAGATGCAACTAAACAATAAGAGCTCCCACACGGTTACTATTCTTATCTACTAATTATATAAATTGAAATCCATGAAAGGATATATATTACTAGCACTAGGTTGCATGCTCTACGCCTGCCAACCTGCTGCTCCATCTCAATCGGCTGCTCCAGCCCAATCAGCAACCAAAGAAGAAACAAAATCAATGGACAAGCAACAAGCACCTAAGGTGATGACTGAAGCCACACTCGACCTGACCAAATATGGCATTGCTAATAACCCTAATAATGTGCTAGGTGGATTGAAAGTTGGAGATACTGCACCAGATATATCACTAGAGGATCATAATGGAAAGCTTGTCACACTTTCTGAAAGATTAGAGAGAGGGCCAGTGTTACTTATCTTCTACAGAGCAGATTGGTGTCCATACTGTACAAAGTACTTGGATAAGTTCCAAGATCAGGTTAAGGAAATATATGATGCAGGTAGGGCAGGTGTAGTTGCCGTGAGTCCGCAATTGCAGAAACATTCCAAAAAACTAGATATGGAACATATGTATTCATTTCCTATTCTACATGACAAAAACCACAAGACTATGAAAGATTACAAAGTGTTCTTCCATGTGACTGATGAGTACAATGAAAAAATTGTTGGGTTCGTAGGAGAAAAAATAGAAGTAAGGAATGGTAATTCAGAACCCGTTATGCCAGTACCTGCTACTTATCTAATCGGTCAGGACCAAAAGATAAAGTATGTACATTATGATCCTAATTACAGAGAAAGAGGCGACCTAGATGAGGTGATGAAATTGATAAAAGTATAATTCGAGAGATATAGCTTAAAATAAAAATGGTGACAAAGGCATTATACTTTGTCACCATTTTTTTGTGAAGCCTGTGTAGTCTTATTCTGGATATCTTTTGGCTTTTCTCTTTTCCATAAGTACAGCCTTTTCTTCCATATTTTCTTCTCTGTATAGCCTAATAAGATAATCAAAGATGTCTTTCCGACTATAGTCCATTCGTACCAATTCTTCAAAACCTGCAATGGCTTCAGCCTTCTTATCTGCAAGTGATGCGAAGACAGCTGTAGTGTACATTAGCGTGGTGTCTTGCTGTATGTACCGCGGATAAGCCACTTCCAAGCTATTCATATTTACAGCATTTTGATAATGCGCATGGGCTGATTTAAAGTCCTCATCTTCATAACTTTTATTACCCATTTCAGCCATTTGAATTTTGGCCGTATAGAGCGACTGATGTATAGGATCTCTCCATGCTTTGTCCTGGTCAAGTGATAATGCCTGTCCAAAGTTTTCTTTTATCTCGCTTGATAAGGAAAGAGGATCATCTATTTCCATGTGCTTTAGCATAAGTGTTCTGACTTGGGCATTAAGCAAAGAGGACGCCGCATTGGGTTGAAATCCCTTTGAGGTTGCAAGATCACTGAGTTTTTCTAACGCTTCTTCAAGCAGGCTATTATCTTTTTGACTCTCAAAAGAACTGATCAATTGTCTAACTTGGTTGAGGTTGTTGGTTTGGGCTTGGCTGATACTAACCCAAAGTGCACACATCATAATTAGTAAATACTTCATGGTGTAGTTTTTAAAGTTTGCTGTTATATAACTAATCAATTTTTTCCGTTCGTGAAATTATAGAAGTCTTGTCTCAATAATCTGTTAAATAGTTTCCAAAACAATTCCTTAACAAGAAATACACGTCTTACATTATATCTGTTATTCATTTGATTTGGTCAATATTCGCATTGTTACTGTGTCAGACCATTTTTTAATTGACTTAATCAAATATCTAACGGACATTTGCAATTTTTACATAGAAATAATTACATATGTATAAGTCACTGATTATAACTCTGATGAGTCTTACATTTATATCCTGCGATCCTCAGACCTTGCAGAATGTTCTAGATACTGTATCGGAAGCCCCACTTTCTAACCTTGATATTTCTAATGGATTAAAAGAAGCACTCCAATTTGGCGTAGATAATAGTGTTGACTTCCTCTCTGAGGAAGATGGGTACTATAAGTCTGTCTATAAGATTCTTCTCCCAGATGAAGCTAATAAGGTTATAGACAAGTTGTCATTTATACCTGGATTCAAGAATCTAGAAGAAGAAATGATCAAAAAGGTTAATCGAGCAGCAGAAGATGCTGCTACCAAAGCGGGTCCAATATTTCTGGATGCAATCAAGGGCATCTCCTTTAATGATGCTAAAAACATCCTGCTAGGTAATGACGATGCCGCTACACAATATCTCAATAACAGAACATATAACAGTCTGTATAGTGAATTCAAACCTGTGTTAGAGAGCTCTCTTAATAAGGTAGGTGCTTTGGATTTGTGGACAAATGCGATCACCAAGTATAATTCATTGCCTTTGGTCAGTGATATTAATCCTGACTTGGCAGATCATATTAATACCAAAGCTTTGGTAGGCTTGTTTGATTTGATAGAGAAAAAAGAAGCAGGCATTAGAACAGATATCTCACAAAGAACAACTAGTCTTTTGAAAAGAGTATTTGCAGAGCAAGATAGAGGATAATACATTCAACAACATAGTTTTAAAAAGAGGGAATTCTATCAGGAGTTTCCTCTTTTTTAGTCTACATACCTGCTGTCAATCTTTTGACAACCTCGAATTCTGAAAGGTATACTTTAGCCATAACTCTGAGTACCGTATATGCAGGAATGGCGAGTACCATTCCAGCTACACCACCTACTTTGGCACCCATCAAAACAACAATGAATATCTCCAAAGGATGTGCCTTCACACTTCTGGAAAATATATTGGGCTGCAGAAGAAAATTATCCAACATTTGCAATGCAGTGAAAATCACTATCGTCTTGATGATTTTGGGTAACATCACATCATAGAATCCATAGTCTAGGTTAGATGAGATCACGATCAAGACACCAAATAAATTTCCCAGTATTGGGCCCAGATACGGGATAAGGTTAAATATAGCAAAGCAGAAGGCCATAAGTAAGGCATTCTTCATCCCGAATAGCTTTAGAATCAATGTCGTGATCAGTGTAATGACTAGTACCTGCAGGAGCAAGCCAACAAAGTATCTTACCAGCAGTTTGGATGATTCGTCTATGGCATGTTGCGTCTTTCCCTCTACCTTATTTGGAACCAAGAAGGATACCATTTTCGTAAAAAGTCCTTTTTCCTTCAAGAAGAAGAAGGCTATAAAAAACACTGAAAGTACAGCAATAAGTATATTGCCAAAGAAGCCGACAAATGACCCTAGTAGTTTAGGGATTTGTGATGGATTGAATTTTTCGAAGATATTATTCTTAACCCCCAACAACAAGTCTGGAGAGCCATCATCTATTTCTGTTAACGCTTGTTTTTCTGGAGGTGGTAAGATATTGATAACCAAATCAAGTCCACCATTAGATAAGGTGTCACCTTCTTTTTTAAGTAATGAATCAAGCTTAATGACTGAGGTTTGGATGGTCTCTTCTTGTGTGACCTCTGATACTGGTTCTTCTATTATTTCCGGCGATACCAGACCTTTGTCCATTAGCCAATTGTTGACATCCTGGATAGGTTCTTCTAATCCTGATATCATTTTCTCATAATCCAGTCCTGCCAAATTTTTTGCTTGGTTGACTAAAGGAGGCACAAGTATCCTGATTACAAGCAGTAAGACAAGGGAGAAGACAACGAGGGTTAATCCAGCAGCCATGCCTTTACTCAAAAACTTACTGAGCAAATTATTAAGCGGTGCTCCTATCATGGAGACGACCCAAGCCATAACGATATAACCAACTATTTCTGAAAAGTAGAAGAGTATGGCTCCGACGATAATGATAGGAATGCCATATAAAAGATATTTTTTGAGTTGTGCCATTGACACAAAAATAATCAAATTACATAGGTGATAATCTGGATTCCATTGCGTTTTGTCGAATTTCCTCTATGGCTTTGGCTTCTAACGGCAATGTACCATCTAAGTTGCGGATGCCATTTTCTGTAATGACAAAATTGTCTTCTAGTCGGATTCCCCCAAAATTGTAATGTTTTTTCAGTGTTTCAAAGTTGACAAACTCATGTAGTGATTCGTCCGCTTCCATTCTTTCAATTAAATGGCGATTAATATAAATGCCGGGCTCTATTGTCAGGCAAAATCGGGGTTCCAGAATTTTACCTAACCTCAAATATTTAGTTCCAAAATCCTCAGACTTCTTATGCGGAAAGTTGTATCCAACATATTCTTCACCAAGATTTTCCATATCATGGACATCCATACCGATCATATGTCCTAGTCCATGAGGGAAAAAGACAGTATGCGCGCCAGCATCTACGGCGTCTTGTGCATTGCCCTTCATCCATCCAATACTTATTAGTGATTCTACCATTGCTTTGGAACAAGCCAAGTGTACATCCAAAAATTTAACTCCAGGTGCTGCCATATTCACTGCAGTATTGTAACCGGAAAGTACAGCATTATAGACATCTTCTTGAATGGAAGTGAATTGTCCTGAGACAGGAAAGGTTCTACTGATATCTCCACAGTAACCATACTTGGTCTCTATGCCACTGTCATTGAGAACCAGGTCTCCGCTTTTTAGCCTATTGTTATATTGGTGGTTATGCAGGATGTGTCCATTGGTCGTTAGTATAGGGGAGTAAGCCATAGTAAGATCCCTTGAAAATGCGAACTGATAGGCCTTCGCAACTAGCTCATATTCTACCTGACCTTCACTGGCTGCGGATATGATCTGTCTATGCATTTGCCCTGAGAGTCTTGCAGCCTCTTCCATTAATCCGATCTCTTCATCATCCTTGTGCTGTCTCATGCGGATAACAGCATCTCTTAGAGGTGCAGAGGGTTGTATATCTTTAATGCCAAGGGATTGCAATTGAAGGATATGCTTAGACCGATAAGGTGGCAGATACGACAAATCCTTTGGTTTCGAATTGTAAAACTCTGCCCATGAAATAACGTTTGTTATACCTGCTGAAGCAGCTACCTCATGTAGGTCAGTTTGTAATCCTGTCCAAACTATTTCATCAGGTCCACTTTGGTCTGCAATCAGTGTCGTCAGTTGTGACTGACCGTCAAGTATAATCGCTAACCCTTGTCGCTTAAGTCCAGTAAAGTACAGAAAGGTACTGTCCTGTCTAAAAGGATAAGTATTATCCGTATAATTTATTGGTGATAAATCGTTGCCTAGAATTAAGATCTGAGTATCAGGGAACTCTTGGAGAAGTAGTTTTCTTCTCTCTTCAAATAAATTCATAAAAAAACTTGAAAAGGGTAAGCGAACTCGAATATATTAAATAAACTAATATTTTGTTGAACTCAACTTCACACATTGTCGTAAATCTATCAAAGTAAGCCTGTGATAATATAAATCAGCCACAAATAGCTCTCTGTCCGATATTCTCAAAATTTAATCTGAAATAGAAAGAGATGATGGTATAATTTGATGATATTTAGATTTTTATGAGTTATAATGATTCTTACTTTATTCGTGATCAATTAATCCAGTATTTACATTTATGATTTCAGTCCAAAATGTCACTAAGACATACCAATTATCAAAACAGCAGAAGAAAGAACTTCATACGACAGCCTCATCAATTAATGCTGTCAATAATATTTCATTTGAGTGCAAACCAGGCAGGGTATTTTCCTTACTTGGTCCAAATGGCGCTGGGAAAACGACCACACTTAGAATGATGTCCACAATTCTGAAGCCCACCTCGGGAGATATTTCGATAAGTGGGTACAATGTAAATTCTGACCCAGAGAAAGTCCGAAGTAAGATTGGTTTTCTAACCGGCTCGACAAATCTCTATGACAGATTGTTTCCGGGAGAGATAGTAGACTATTTTGCCAAGCTACATGGCATGGATAATGACAAATTAAAGCAACGCAAGGATATGCTTTTCACTCAACTGGGCATACATGATTTTTCTAGAAAGAAGATAGGCCAGATGAGTACAGGTATGAAACAGAAAGTGTCTATAGCCAGGAGTATGATCCACGATCCAGATGTGGTGATATTCGATGAGCCTACCTCAGGCTTAGATGTAATAACAGCCAACAGCATTATAGACCTTATCAGACGGTGTAAAGAGGATGGTAAGACTGTTATCTTTTCATCTCATATTATGAGTGAGGTGGATTTGCTTTGTGATGATCTGGCCATTATCGATAAGGGAGACCTGATATTTAATGACTCTATGCAAAACTTTAGAGAATTGAATAAAGGTATTTCTCTAACAGAAGCCTTTATCAATATCGTATCTGATTCGAGTGTTGCAAATACAATTTAAACCAACAGTAAGACCACTAAAGCAAAATAATGAATACAATTTTAACTGTTTTCAAAAAAGAGATAATTGATACGCTTAGAGATAAGCGAACAATCATGACGGCTATAGTCATGCCAGCGGTACTTATTCCTGTCCTAATGTATGGCATGACAGTGGTCACTAAGATGATCATGGAGAAAGAAGAAAATAAAAAACTTAAAATTTCTTTGATAGATCCTCCTGAGGCATTCTTGTCATATATTGATACCACCAAAATGGAAATTAAATCTGGTTTTGATGTCAAAATTGGGAAAGAAGCCATTAAGTCAGACAGCTTAGATGCGATGATTAGGTTTACCTCTAACTTCTTGGAAATGCAAGAGAAAATGTCTTCTCCTAGAGTGGTTTTATTTTTCAAAAAAACCAATCTAAGTGTAGAGAGCAGGATGAAGAAAATGGTAGAAAAGTACAGCGATGATCTCTTGGATGATCGAATAGAATCCTTAGGTATATCTTCAGCGACCATCAAGCCAATTAATCTTAAAACGGAAAATGTAGAAGAGCCGCAGGAATTAGTAGGGCAAACAGTCGGTGGATTTCTTCCCTATATGTTTATAATGTTTTGCTTTATGGGTTGCATGTATCCTGCCTTAGATCTCATAACAGGAGAGAAGGAAAGAGGTACAATAGAAACCTTATTGACTGTCCCAGCCTCAAGATTTAAAATCTTATTAGGCAAGGTTATGACTATTTCTATAGTTGGCTTGGCTGCTACAATTATGGGCATAGTAGGGATGTATATTGGTGTATTAGTTTTGCCTGATTTGCCACAAGAAATTTCGACTGTACTCAATTCTGTTATCAGTCCTAAGTTTGTGATTATGTTATTGGCGATGTTATTACCGCTTTGTGTTTTTTTTGCTGGTCTAATATCAGCGTTGGTGGTTAAAGCCAAGAGCTTTAAGGAAGCTCAGAGTATTGTATCACCTTTTACTTTTATTATAATACTACCTGCCGCTATGGCCTTGATGCCTGGTATAGAACTGACTTGGACTACGGCAATGATTCCCATTCTTAATATAGCCTTGGCAACTAAGGAAATTATATCAGAGACTATAAATATGGGTCACTTTTCACTTATTGTTGGTTCGCTCATAATATTGGCAATCGTAGGCGTGTTCTTTAGTTTCCGTCAATTTTCCAAAGAAGGTATGGTATTAAAATAGATCAGTGAAGTTCAATCATTTATATTTTTTAATTTCAATTGGGGTAGTAACGCTTGCAATGAACGGCTGTAAAAAAGACAGCCCAAAACAAACAGAGGTTGTCTCCAGTGAACAAGTTGTAGACAATGAGATTGTAGAAGAATCCAAGATTTGTTTTGCAGCATTGGATCGGTTAAGGATTAGGACGGATTCGACGCTTAATTCAGGTACGGCTGTAACTATAGCCGAAGGAGATGAATTGCTATACTTAGATGATTACTCAAAGAATAGAGACATTCTTCAGCTGCGCGGTAAGCATTTTTATGACCCTTGGATTAAAGTACGACATGTCTCGAGCTCGAAGGAAGGTTGGGCTTATGGAGGAGCATTGAGATTTGAGTCTACAGCGCTGCAAAACCGAATTAGATCAGCCCATCCTATCTATGCTGAGATAAATGCAGATGATATTGAATGGAATGGAACAGTCCCCACGTCATGGCAAACAGCGACAATCTCTGACCCTGCTAGTTTCAAACTATTCTTATTGAAGTTTAAAGATATGGTGCAAAGGAATGACTTAGATGGCATAGCAAGTCTGATTCGATTTCCTATTCGAAATTTGAGTAATAAGGGTGAATTTCAAACGCAGTTCTATAACATATTTAATGATGAGATGCGGACTGCTGTCAGCACTCAGAGATTGGATCAAATATTTAGAAATAGCCAAGGTGCTTCCATAGGCAATGGCCACGTTTGGTTTCAGCAAGTAGGTGGAAAGTATAGGATTACTGGTCTTTCATTTAAAGGGAGAGAGGATATCGTCCGTGACTTAATGGAGGCTCTCTCCAAGACTTATATCGCACAATCTGGAACCAATAAGATGCAAGTACAGGCCCTGAAGATCAGACAGTATATGGAGTTAACACTTGATGTAGAAGGGGATATTGATTTTCCAAGGAGAATTAATCTGGGGCGATTTTCTTTTTCAGACAGTGCTGCGGGACGACATACCTTTATCCAAGATACGCGTGACAGCATTAAGCGGATAGCCATATTTAGATCGGATAGTCTCCGTACAGATTTGCAAATTACTGGTGGCAACCCTGACCTAGGTACTATCTTATTTACCCATTAGACATCTAGTGTGCTATGCCTGATTGGCATAAGTCCTCATGTATTTTCTGAGGATTTTTGTTTTTGATTTTTGCTTGCTTTGATAGAAGGTAATTTTTACCGACTTGATCGGTTTAGCTTTATTTTTCTCTATTAAGTACTGTAACCGATTAACAGTTCCTTGATTGCCATCAATAATTTTGATCTGCGCCGGAATATACTTTCTCAAGATTTTTCTGTAATAAAGAAAATGTGTGCAACCAAGTACAATAGCATGGTATTCACTCCAGTCGATGTTATCAAATTTCTTGTTTAAGTATCGATGCAATTTCTTAGATGACCATTTTTCATTTTCAGCAAAGCCAACAAGTTTTTGAAGAGATAAGGATTTGATTTTATCCGAAGCCCCTAAGTTTTGAATAAGATCTTTAAGTTTCTTTTGCTTCAGGGTTTGCTTGGTAGCACAGACTAATATTTTCTTGTTGTCTCTTAGCTCAACCGCTGGTTTGACGGCTGGTTCCATGCCTATAACTGGAATATCAAATTGCTGTCGGAGAATATCGACACAGATACTGGTAGCCGTGTTGCAGGCGATAACGAGAATATCTACATTATTGTCAATGAGAAAGTTAGCTGCATCTAAGACTAAGGACTTTATTTTCTTTTGACTTTTAGTGCCATAAGGCACATTCTCGGTGTCTGCAAAATAGATGTAGTGCATAGGTTGGCAGACTTGCAGCGCATCATGTAATACTGTAATACCACCTACACCAGAATCAAAAAATCCAACTTTCATTAGAACCAAATATATAAGTTCCAAACCAAAGTTAGGAATATGATTTTTTGTTTATTGAGAAATGGGAATATGCAGGGCGAGTTGAATTTATCAACTGGAAGTATTCTGGTTATAAAAAAGATAGGAATTGAACCAGTTATATATTAATGAAGCACCGCTATTTCTAGCAGTGCTTCTCCACTTTTAATACCCTTAATTAAAAATAAAATTGAGAAAATTAAAATAACACCCTTAATTATCTTGATTCAAAAGTAACTCTATTACCTAGGTCAAGACGTATTTGTAGCATTACTGGAACCCTACAGCTGCCCTACAAAAACCCTACAGCGAAAATATGTTATGTTTTAATCAATTGTATAACAGAATTTTACGCATTGTCACATTATTATATTTGTTCATTTAATTTTGAAAAAGCCTCTACAATTGGTACTCTAGACCTAGACCAAGACCTATTCTGGTATTGCTTTGATTAAGCGTATTATCTCCATTATTAATATTGGCTAGATTATGCTTGAATGAACAGCTGGCCATGAGTGATATTCTTTCTTTCCATTTATATCCTACATGAAATCCTCCCGTGAGGGATGTTAAGTTAGAATTGATAAAATAGTCACTGAGGTTACTGTTTGGTTGTAAAGATGTATCGAGTAAGGTGCCGGAAAAATTGTAGGTAAAATCATATATACCACCTACCTCAAAACCATAGAAGTAATCTCTAGTGGCTACCTGGTACCCTAAGGAAAAGGGAATACCAAGGGTTCTGTATGAGTTGAAAATTTCATAGGTAGTAGAGCGATTAATGGTGAAAGGTGCATCTCCAAAGATAAATATTGTCGTATCAGGTCCTTCAATGACATCTAGTAATTGATTTGGTCTGATCTCTGTAGTTGTTTCAGTATTCTCTGTGTCAAACCTTTCATGGATGATCCCAAGTTCTATCCCTCCTTTTGCATAGAATCCCACAGTGGTCAGTAATTTTAATTGAAGGCCTGTACGATATCCTTCAAGCTGTGTTTGAGTAGCATCGCGCTCCTCCCTGTAGGTTAGTTGATCTTGATCTGCACTAAATCTATTGAAAACATAATCTACCGAACCATAAGCAATGACCGACAACTCTAATTGTGAGTTGCTGTGATCATAACACTTGATGTTTTTATTTCGGTTAATTTCATTTTCTTCTTTTTTCAATAGTGCTGTCTTCTTTTTTGATAAGCGTTGGAGTGTAGAGAGCTTGGTTGGGGCATTGGCTATTGGAGCTTTAGTTGAGTTGTCCGATTTTTTATATTTCTGATTTTCGAGATCAGCTACTGTGGAAGTCAATTCATTTGTATTTGATTGGCTTAGTATCGTTGGTTGATAATTATCGGTTATTGGTTCGTCCTTGGTTTGAAGAATAGGTTGAGTTTTTTTAGACCGGTTAGTGGCAATTATGTTTTTATGTTTGGTGCGATTAGCTTGTTCATTTTCTGACACTGCCGTCACCTCTTGAGCAACCTTGTGTTGGTCACTGTTTGCCGTATGTTGTACAATGAGATTTGGTTGGGATGTAGTTGATGTAAAATGAGCTACTTGATCATCATTTGTTATTGCAGAAAAAGAGTCCATGACCCTTATGCCTAATATTGAGACAAAGGCCAATAGAGCGAAAGCACCGAAAATCAGCCATCCACCAAAACGTCTATTTTGCTTTTGTTCTATCGCTGCCCATAGTGCATCTTTATCTATAGCAGTCTTGTGACCAAAGAGAGACTCCTTGAACTTATTATCTATATCGAATTGATCCATGGATCTACAATTTTTAGCTTATTTAATTTGTTTCTAAGAATTTGCTTCGCCCTAGAAAGATTTGATCTGGAGGTGACTTCTTTAATGCCAACCAGATCAGCAATTTCTCTATGGCTATATCCATCTATCACATTTAAGTTGAATACCTGTCTGTATCCTTCTGGCAACGACATGACCAACTTCATTAAGTCCTGATGACTTAAATGATCCATAGCATCAGGTGTCGTTGAGTGTATTTCGTTTGTCTGATTTTCTATGGATACAAGGTCTAGTCTTTTCTTTTGTATTGTCTTAAGTGCCACATTGACAGTCACTCTTCTCATCCAAGTACTAATAGCTCCTTTTTTAGGATCATACTTATTAAAGTACTTGAATATGCGAATGAAGGCATCCTGTAGTACATCTTGCGCATGAGTAGGATTGCCTGTATATCTCAAACAGATAGAATACAACATCTCTGAGTAATTATCTACCAGCGCACGCTGAAAAGCTGGTTGCCCTTTACGGCAACCAGCTATAATTTGCTCTGTGGATAGTTTTTTACTCACGGAAGTGGTGTGGATTTTATTACTGGATGACTCCAATATGAGTATTCGGGAATGGATTACAGCCTAATTCCAATATATCTGTTCTTCCAGTACTTGGATCCACTTCACTATCAAGGTCATTGGGTGCAGATGGGTCTTGCTTTTCCACAAACTTCTGGCCAGTAGGAAGTACAACTTCTATAATGTATTCTCCTGGCGTCAATTTTTGGAAGAAATACTCCCCAACACTATTTGTAACTCTCGTATCTAAGATATTATTGAGATTAGCAGCATCATACAGATTGACTGTCAAGCCAGAAATCCCATTCTCTAATCCTCGATCATATTGGTTGTCATTGTAGAGAGAGTCATCTGACCAAACAATACCACCAATAGTTCGGATTTCCTCATCAAATAGAACAACAAACTCCTGAC
>CAZPUF010000072.1:0-12629 GCA_964589705.1 uncultured Saprospiraceae bacterium
CAATTAAATCCTAGAATATTGTTATCGAAATTATTTGAGATAATTGGATTTGGGTTACAATTATCCATGGCAGCGTATGATCCTACCCAATTATTAACCAAGCTGACCAAATTAGGGTCATCTGCATTGACTGTGGTGTCCTGGGGACAATTAAGGACTGTAGGTCCTTGTGTATCACTAATAGTTATGACACCATTTTGAGAAATACTTTTACTGCAATTATCAAATGCCGTAAATATGATGTCTAAGGTCTCATCACATATAGGGTCATTCAGCAGATTAAAGTCAAAGTTGTGGGTGATGTTGCTAATATTACTACTAGTATTATTTAGATTAATAACTATACCCTGCGAACTGATAGCTTGTGACATCCCCAACCAATCACTTACCAAAGAAATGTTATCTGGATCACCACATTCCAACTTTAGTGTGTCAGGTATGAAGGTTATTTCAGGAGGAATATTATTTTCAATCTCTACGGTGATCGTGCAGCTACTGCTATTCGCTGTACATACCTCATCTGCATTGATTGTAATCAGCAGGTCTTCTGGATCGCAAGACATAAATTGGATGCTGTCAATAGAGTAGTTGTTAGAGACTACAGGTTCCATGCAATTAAACTCAAGCGTAAAATCATCTAAGAGATCAGTAATGATGTCATCTATCATCGGATCACTGACATCAATTGCCGGAGGATTCTGTGGACAAATTAGCGATGATCGAAATGTATCTAATACAATAAATGCTCTAATAATATTCACTGAATCTGAAGGGCACCTATTTGCACATGGACCTCTTAAGAACAATTGAGATCTCAAGGATTGAGCAATGGGACAAACATTATTTGCTGAAGTTAAGATTGGATTCTCAGTATACTGAATATCAGCTCCAGGACAATCTAGAAAGGGCGCAAAACTGAAATTGCTAATATAGTCTGCAAAAATTGAATCTACATTGCTAGCGCAATCAGTCTCAAAAGCCAGTAATTCTAATCTTGGAGATTGGAAGTTTGCGGGTATAAATTCTGTTTTAAATGAATCAATACAAGTTTGAGTTCCAGCTCCACTTATGGATTGAATCTGATATACACGACGGACAAAAAATGTGTCATTGCAAGATTCAGGATGGACACGTGTATCATTTGCAGTAACGACTAAGTTCCCACATGCTGGAGTAGAAGATACTGCAAATCCTAGAGACTCAAATGCAACTAAATCAGCATTACCAGAAGTCTCAAAATCCGTAAATAAGGGATTTATAGGTGGGATATCACACTCACACTCGACAGATGGAGGCTGAGGACGGCAAGTAACAGTTATGTTGCATTGGGCAAAAAGTTGATCAATACAGGCTAATAGAATAATAGATAAAATGAAAGACAGTCTCATGGTTATTAAATCAAATATTCATACAACAAATACTACACCAAGCATTATATAAATCATTTATATATAAATACCAGATCGGGTAAATGTGGGGAATTGCAAAATTCTGAAATAGAAAACAAAATTAGTCCAAATGGACAATGTAAGAACGATGTGAAATCAAAAATTGAGGGAATTAAGACCTATTTATGACAAATTTAGGGCTATTATCTCTATTCAAGTGTAATTATTTTGACTTGTGAGACTACTATCGAGATTTTTTGAGGATTTGAACAGTGCCAGCTCGACTAATTTGATTCCCTGCAGAGTCTATAATCATAGCGTGATAAGTAAAGACATTATCGGCTGCGACAATATTTCTGATCCGTCCATCCCATCCTTCCTGGTCCTCATTGGTAGGAAAATCAAAGGCCTCAAATACTAAGGAACCCCATCTGTCATAGATCCTTAATGAGGATACTACATATACTGATTCATTGCTATATACAGTAAACCAATCATTGAGCCCGTCATTATCAGGAGTAAAGACATTAGGTATATAGATCTGAGGGTCTGGGAGTATGTCAATTGCTGTAAAGCAACTGGCTTCCGAGTTACAGACATCAATGGCGATTGTCTCTAATTCCAGCGTCAAAACATTCTCACAGCTAATCTCCTCAGGAGTATTAGACATAACATGTGATATCTCATAGTCGCTTGTAGATTGGACTGAGATGTTGTTTGCATGGGATTCTATGATTAACGCTAACTCTGGGTCTGAGCAAATCACAGTTATAGGTTCAGGGCATATAATTGAAATATCAGAATTGTTCTCTACAAATATCATTGATGTACAGCTATTTGTTAATCCACAAGCATCTACTGCCGTAAATGCAACTGGCAATTCATCAGAACATTCAAAATCTTCAGCTAATAAGTTAAAGTCATTGCTGATAGTTGTTGTATTACAATCTTGAGCTTCTGCACTCAGTAGCCAGGTATCTAATCTCTGAGACAGATCATCTTCTCCAAGTGTCACAGATAGGATTTGAGGGCAATAAATTTCAGGTCTTTGCTCATCTATTATACGTATAGTGGAAAGACAAGAGAGTAATCCATCACAGAAAGTATCTGTGCTAAAGTTTACTTCTGTTGGCTCATCACATCCAATATCTGAGCTTAACCCAACGAAATCATTAGATATTGTATTTCCTATGCTTGAATTGGCCTCAGAGAGCCATGAGATTATCCTTGCATCTATTTCAGCATCTCCACAATTGATGACTAATTCTGTAGGACACTGTAAGTTATCAGTCTCACTGATTACGTTAATCGTTCTCGTACAATCAGATATGTTCTCACAGTTATCCATAGCTACAAATTGAACAACAATTTCATTCAATTCACAAGGATTGGCTAACGATGCCGAGAAATCATCAAAGGAGTTTGGTTGGCTACAATTGTCTATAGCTGTCACAGAATTTCTCCATGCGGCAATTGTCTCCTCCAGTTCTGGGTCTTCTGCTAGAAGTTCTAGATTTTCAGGACAGTTTATTTGCGGAGATTCGTCATCTGAAGTAAAAAATTGCCCGATACTAGCCAATGAATTACCACATTGATCTACGACCATAAAAGTAACTTCTGTCATCTCATTACATCCATCATTAAGCAATGGCATATCAGGTATAGTAGATAAGGATACTGAGTCTGGAGAGCAGGCTGTAAATTCCATACCACCATGACTGGCTATCCAGTTATCAAATGCGGCTTGTATATCATCATCACAGCTTACCGTTATAGATGCCGCTTCTGCATCAATACCAATAGGAAGAGCATTAGCAACCTTGAGTCTTTGGAGGCAAGAATGATCTGAACCACTATCAGAGATTATGTATTCTCTATTAACATAGAGTGTGTCATTATTACAATTGGTAGGTAAATCTTCAGATTCCACTACTGAGACATTAAGTCCACCACATTGCCCACTATTAATTGTGATACCTAAATCTGAAAGTGCCATAGTGAGTAACTCGTTGTCCGAATTTGGATCCAGCAATATGGGGTTCACTTCTGGAAAGGTATTCTCGCAAGAAACGACTGGTGCATCAAGATCACAGTCTAATTCTAAGGCACAACATTGATCAACAAGTAGTGTATCACTAAATGTACAACCCAGTCTGTCAGTAATCGTGAGACTATACTCACCAGGTTCTACCATATTTAGAATTTCTGATGTAGACCCATTACTATTAGGCCCTTCCCAGCTGTATGTAAATGGTGTAATACCCCCTTCTACCATTGGGGTTATAGATACCAGATTAAATCCTTGGAGACATTCACTTACAATAGAGACAGTAGGCAGCGGTGCTCTGGCTATCTGAGCAGGTTCAACAGGTGCTACACAATTAGGTGACCTTGCAAACACTAGATAATCGCCACTTGGCAAATTTTCGAAATGGGTAGTTCTAAAATAGTCTATACCATCAAGGGAAAATTCTACACCGGTAGTATCTCCTGTGATAGTAATAAAAATTTCTCCATTGTCCAGATTACAAGTTTCGTCTATTGTAATTACAGAGAATCCAAATTCGCCGTTAGCAAAAATGGGATTGGCTAAAAATATGAGAACCATTAAAGGTAGTGCTCTCATTAGAGCCATGATTGACTTTATCCTAATTCTTAGATACATATAAGGGTGTATACTTCTTCTAAGACATGTGTCAACTACAAAGCCCCTACGTGTAACCTACATTTAACACACATATCAGGCCAAAAAAAAATCAATGATCTTAAAATTGTAAACTACTTGTCACTTTGTTACTCATTAAAATAAGCGTTCGAGGAAAGGATTTATTCACCATCCACCTGAAAATGCTAACATCAGGCGTAATATGGAAGCCATAAGTAATATATTCGCTTTCCCTTCATAAAGGCTTTATGAGTTTTATAGTATCAGCCAGAAAATATAGACCCCAACACTTTGATGATCTTATCGGTCAAGATCATATAGCAACGACCCTTAAGAATGCGATTAAGACTGATAAATTGGCTCATGCTTTCTTATTCTCAGGGCCAAGAGGTGTAGGAAAAACAACCTCTGCAAGAATATTGGCTAAAGTGCTCAATTGTGAAAATTTAAGCAAAGATTTTAAAGCTTGTAGTGAATGTAGTGCTTGTAAGGCATTAGAGGAAAATGCCTCATTCAATATATTTGAATTGGATGCGGCCTCTAATAATAGTGTAGAGCATATAAGATCACTTAATGATCAGGTAAGATTCCAACCCCAACAGGGCGCTTTCAAAATATATATCATAGATGAGGTACATATGCTTAGTCAGGCTGCATTCAATGCCTTTCTCAAGACCTTAGAAGAACCACCTCCCTACGCCAAATTTATATTGGCCACAACAGAGAAACATAAGATTATACCGACCATTCTGTCACGATGTCAAATTTTTGACTTCAAGAGGATACAGGTGTCTGATATCGTTGACCAGTTGCAGCAAATTGCAGACAAGGAAAAAAGAGAAATAGATAGTGAAGCGATGCATCTTATCGCTCAGAAAGCAGATGGTGCCATGAGGGATGCTTTGTCTATATATGATAGGATAGTTAGTTCTGTAGATGGTAAGATTAGCTACAAAGAGGTGGCAGAAAGTCTAAATGTACTGGATCATGACTATTACTTTACGATAGTAGATGCGTCACTAAAGGAAGATCTACCGAGTCTCATGGTCACCTTAGACGATATCATTAAGAAAGGTTTCGATGTGGAGCAATTTGTTATGGGGCTTATGGAGCATCTACGCCAACTTCTGTTTATAAAAGATACCAAGACTGCCGCCCTTATGGATGTTGGTCAAAGTCTAAGTAAGCGATACGAGAACCAAGCGACCTTAACTAGTTCTTCGTTTCTCTTGTCATCTCTATCCTTGTTGGACAAAGCAGACATGAGTTTGCCTCGATCTCAAAACAAACGATTGACTTTGGAGATTGCACTCAGCAAAATTGCATATCTGAGTCGGCTTGCTGATAAAAAAAAAACGAGTAGTCCAAGCCTAGGTGCTCCAAAACCCAAGGAAGTCTATGATTTACCTAGTGAATCTGAAGTAACAGTCTCTGAAGTGTCTACGACGCATCCAAAAACAGCAACAGAGGCTAAAACCATTACATTATCTCCTAAAGAACCATCTTCTAATCCTGGTGATAAGGAGCCAAATAAGGCAAAAGAAAATCCTAAAGCTGAAGTAACAGCTAAGACTAAAGCTGCTAAACCCAAAGCCATCACAACTTCTAAACTATCGACACCTTCGATTTCCGTAGACTTAGATCAGTTAGTAGCTGATATCAAAAAGGAAGAAAATGACTTGATGGCGGTAGATACTCCTTTTACTCCAGAAGAAGTCTACAAGATATTTCTTGGAAAGAAAGAGGAAACAAAATCAAATTCCTTGAAGTCAGCTATCGATTATTGTAAGATTATAATAGACGGAAACATGATTTATATCAAAACGCCTACAGAAATCTTCAAAGATATGATCCGTCAAGAGATGGAGCTGGTAGAAAAAATTCGTCAATTATTTCCTAAGAAAGACTTAATTATTCGTTTTTTAGTCGATTTAAGTGCATTTCCTGGCTATCAAGCCCCACAAAAAGTCAAACATTTCACAACCAAAGAAAAGTATGAGTTGTTTAAGCATAAGAACCCGATGTTTGAACAACTCGTCAATGAGTTCAAGCTCAAGCCTCGGTAAGTCAAGATAACGTACGATAACTCCATAAAAAGAATGGGTTTTCGATAAGGTTTTATTTTGTTACATAAATACTATCCAAATGAACGATAAGTCAATATGGTATCTAGAGGGTATGGATTTGAGTAACATTCTTTGCTCTAGTAAACTCGGAGTGCATGTCAATGGTGATAATGTTAAGAAAGCTATTAAAAAGAATGAATACATCTACCTACCTGAGGACAAAAGCGATTTAATATACTTCATCAGTGATGGAAGAGTAAAAATCGGATCGGCATCAGATGACGGAAAAGAAATCATTAAGGCCATTCTAAGCAAAGGAGAGGTTTTTGGTGAGTTGTCTCTAATTGGAGAAAACAAAAGAAGAGACTACGCTATTGCTGTGGAAGATACAACCCTATGCTGTATTGAATCTGCTGAGATGAAAAACTTAATAAAGGATAGAAGTTCACTCAGTATTTTCTTCATGAAAATAATGGGTTCTAAGGTATTGGAGATGGAGAATAGGCTGCAATCACTTGTCTTTAAAGATTCTAGAAGTCGAATTATAGAGTATCTTACAGATCTTGTGAAGAAGAGTGGACAAAGAGTAGGGTATGAGTGGGTTGTCAGAAATTTTATAACCCATCAGGAGATTGCAAATCTTACAGCGACCTCAAGACAAACTGTCACCACTGTTCTCAATGAACTAAGGACTTCGGATATCATAACATTTAACAGGAAGCGCCTTCTTATACGTGACTTAGATAAGTTATCTGGCGAAATAAAATAGAGATTGTACCAACTAATAAAACCACTTTTATTTCTTTTTGCACCTGAAAGAGCTCACCATTTAAGTACCAAGCTCTTTAAGATACTCCTCTCTATCCCAATTCTCAATGCTATAGTTAAATCCAAATATGCGCTATCTGATGACAGATTGCAAAGGACGGTAGCTGGTATCACCTTCCCTAATCCAGTGGGATTGGCAGCTGGATTTGACAAAGACGGTAAGTATTATAGGACTATGTCAGCCCTTGGATTTGGCTTTATTGAAATAGGCACTGTTACCCCACTTGGTCAGGCAGGGAATCCACAACCTAGATTATTCAGACTACCAGACGATAAAGGACTCATCAATCGCATGGGATTTAATAATGAAGGGGTAGATGCTATGGTCTCAAGACTCAAGAATTACGGAAAGGACAAGCTTATTATTGGAGGAAATATTGGAAAAAATAAGGTAACCCCAAATGAAGAGGCTTACCTAGATTACGAAGCTTGTTTCCATAAGCTATATGATTTGGTGGATTACTTTGTAGTTAATGTGAGTTCTCCCAATACACCGGATTTGAGATCCCTACAGGATAAGGAACCCCTTTCAAAATTATTGGCGCACATAATGAGCCTTAGATCTCAAAAAGACCACACTGTACCAGTCTTTCTTAAGATCTCTCCGAACCTAGGTTATGAGCAGATAGATGATGTGTTGGACATAGTGAGCACCCAGAAAGTGGATGGCTTGATAGCTACCAATACGACTATCACAAGAGATGGCTTATCAGCTACCGATCATCAGATTAAGCAGATTGGGAATGGAGGACTGAGTGGGCTGCCGCTCAAGGACAGAGCCTTAGAAGTTGTTTCTTATATAAGGTCTAAGGACCAAGAAATTCCAATCATAGGGGTTGGAGGTATATGTGAGCCACAACATGCGATAGATATGCTGCAAGCTGGTGCCAACCTGGTGCAAGTCTACTCAGGACTAATATATAGCGGACCGTCCTTAGTTAAGAAAATCAATAAGGCTATACTTTCTTCAGGCCTTAATTAGAAAGAAATATTCACCTAAATGAATTGGGTATTTTTCAGATAGTCAATTGCCTGCTATATGATACATAAATCATATGTTCTACCTATAATTCATGCGCTTTCAGATTAATACATTTGGTGTTAAATTGTCATATCATAACTACCTAATAATCACCTAATTAAGTGGGCTAGACATCATATATAGTATAATTGTTATGGTATCCTTTTTGGATTATTCTGGCTGACATTACTCTATTTGTTTAATAACCAAAAATCAACCGCTCATGCTTGAGGAGGAGAGCCAAAACATTCTCGCCGATTTGAGATTTTGGTTGGTGTTGTTATGTTCTACACTTTTAGTGTTGTTTTTGATAATGAGCTATCCAAGTTAATTAGAGATAACAAACACCCTTTTACCAATGAGGTCGTCCAGCTGTGATAGTTGGACGACCTCATTAAATTTTAAATCTGAAGAGTGAGTACTTAAAAATCAAGACTATTTTTTGATCTTGAGACTCATGTCAAGAGAACCTGCAGAGTGAGTGAGGGCACCTACGGATATAAAGTCTACCCCCGTTTCTGCAATCGCTCTCACTGTATTAAGATTGACACCACCAGAAGCTTCTGATTCACATTGGTTACCTATAATCTTGACCGCTTCCTTAAGCATATCTAATTCAAAATTATCGAGCATGACTCTTGTGACTGGTTCTGCTTTGAGCACCTCATCTAATTCTGTAAGATTTCTAACTTCTACGGTAATCCCAAGTTCTTTTTTATTCTCCTTAAAATATTTATGGACTCTACTAACTGCTTCCGTTATGCTGCCACAGGCATCTATATGATTGTCTTTAATCATTATCCAATCATATAGGCCATCCCTATAATTAGTGCAGCCACCTATGCGAACAGCCCACTTTTCAAGAAACCTCATCAGCGGCGTTGTCTTTCTAGTGTCCAGGATAGTCACCGGTAAGTCCGCAACCAAATCCTTGAATTTTCTTGCCATGGATGAGACGCCACTTAATCGCTGCATTGTATTTAGGGCTAGTCGTTCTCCTTTGAGTAAGACTTGAGAACTTGTCGTTACCTCAAAGGCTATGTCACCATACTTAACAGCACTGCCATCTTCTATGAAGACATCGAATTTGCATTCAGGATCTAACTTTCTAAAGACATACTCGGCGAAGGCCACTCCTGCTATCACCCCTTCATCTTTGACAAGCAGCTTTGCCGTATCAGTAGCTTCTGGGTCTATGCAGGCAAGAGAGGTATGATCGCCATCCTTGATGTCCTCCCTTAAAGCCGCCGCTATAAATGCATCTAGTAAATGTTTGTTGACTCCTTCCACAAATGAAAAATTTATTTTAAAATATTATACCATAAGGTCTTTGATATGTACCGTTCTTTCTTCTACAGTTCTTGTATCCACATCACCTGCAGCATTTTCTAATCTAAGCACCCCTCTTGGACATACTGCAGAACAAACACCACATCCTACACAAGATGATCTGACGATATCTTGTCCTTTCTGAGCATATGACCTCACATCGATACCCATCTCACAGTAAGTAGAGCAGTTGCCACACGAGATACACTGACTACCATTAGTCGTAATTCTAAATCTTGACTTGAATTTCTGGATCAGGCCAAGATATCCAGCTAGAGGGCATCCAAAACGACACCATACTCTATTACCCATCAATGGATAGAATCCTGTTCCTACAATTCCAGCAAATCCAGCTCCAATGAAAAAGCCATACCAACTCTTCAATGATTCTGTATTGATGCCAAGTACGGAATAACTATCAGAAAAATAGGTATATAAAACTCCGATAGTCATCAATACTACTGCAACCATTACACCATGGATGATGTATCTCTCGAATTGCCATGCTCTGAGACTTTTATCAGAGATTTGTCTAAATGGATCTCCTAGCGTCTCTGCCAATCCTCCACATCCACACACCCAACTGCAATACCATCTCTTACCAAAGAAGTACACAAAGACAGGTACACCAATCACAAAAAGAGCTATTCCCCATACAAGCATAAAAATCCCTATAGATCCATTAGCAACCATCTCATCTAACCTATAGTTAAAGAAGAATGAGTAATCTAATGGCCACATGTTTTTCAAATCTGGCGCTGGAATAGGATTATCATAGGCATTAGCTGCATTCAACTTACTGATCATCTGTGGTATCAGAAATGCAAATGCAGTCTGAAAGAACATGACTGAATATGTTCTGACTCTTTGGTATTTGTTATGCTGATATTTAGCTAACATACGAACACCCATTACAGCCATGATTACTGTGTAAAGTAGCCCATACAAAAACCATCTGCTTGCCTTGCCACCATTCAGCATTTCACTCACAGGATCGACCATAGTTACCCAATTCTGTATGTACTCTGGTTTCCAATAAAGTAAGATGTAGAATCCTACTAATAAAATGCCAGCTATTACCCCTAGCCAAGCTGTATTTACTGGTGACGCTGATCGCTGTGGATCTTTCCCTTTTGACTTTTCACGGATAAAAACAAAATAGATGAATAGTATGCCTACAACCGTCGTGACTAATGGCCAAAACAAATTACCCTCTTTTACAAATCCATAAACCAATGTCCCAATTACGCCTGCTGTAAGAGCTATGGATCTTAGTCCAAATTTGAGTCCACTGGTTAGGCTACTATGATATATGCCATCATGTTTGATGCCGGCACTTTCTTTAAATTTTGGGAGTATGAAAAACAAACCACCTATGACTGCTAATCCAAAAGTTAAGAAAAAGAACAACCAAGGATTACTTTGCACTGGGCCTTGGGCAATGGCTGTAGCGCTCAATTTTTGCTTGAAGCTAGTCGCACCTCCACCAAATCTGAAGTCCCATTCTCCTACGCCATCAGGCGCCCCACTTTCTTTAAATCTGGCTTCTTGAATATCATTCGCTTTATCAATCACCTTAGAAGCTAAAGAAACGAACCCAATGTGATTTACTTCTTTGTTATTTGCGCCTAACTCATTAATTGCTTGAGTGATTGCAGCCTTCTGATGTTCATTATTTCCAGGCAGGTTATTAACGTTGATTGATTTAGTACCCAACCCTAACATCGCTATAAATACTAGAATACTTGTTATAACAAGTATGCTACCAATTGTCTGTAATATTTTCATTTGATCTGGATATTATCTTTTTAGGAATGCAAGGACTTTATCTAATCCTCGTTTGGTTTTGAGATTGAGATTTGTCCCTTCTTGTTTGTTGTATAAGCTGATAACTTCAGGCTCATACTCCTCATAGAATTCTGGGTCAAAATTGGCGAGTCCAAGATTTTTTATAACGTCTTCTACATGAGTCTTTTTAGCGAGCCATTTCTCACATACTTCATGTCTATATCTAACTCCCATAAGGTTAAAGCCTCGAATGTGTTTATGCGCCTTGTCATAGTTGATTCTAATAGCCTTTTCTCCATCAGAGTGCTCCCAATAAAGCGTGGCCATATCTTCAGGCATTTTTCCTGGCACTTCACCGTACACCTGATATTCTATATCTAAGAACTTAGCACTATTGAACCAAATCCCTGGATCATAAGCCACGTTCTTACCTGTGATATTATATGCTGCCGTTTCACCCATCATTCTTCCGGTATACCATATCGCTTCTACCCCTCTTCTGCCAGGCTTAGGATCTGATAGCTCTGCACAATCACCTATAGCGTAGACATCCTTAATATTGGTTTCCAAATTGTCATTGACCTTGATACCTCTTCCTATCTCTAATCCGGTTTCTTTAAGAAAGGCTACATTAGGACTAACACCTGCCGTCAAACCCACATAGCCACATGAGATTTTCTCTCCAGTCTCTTTGACAGTAACAGCATTGGCGGTGCCTGTGCCATCATCATGGATTTCTCCAAGATTGACACCTAACCTTAAGTCTATATGATGATGCTTAATATGGCGGCTTATCATTTCAGATTCCTCTGCAGGCAATACATTATTCCAGTATGATGATTCTCTTACTAGCATAGTCACGTCAATATTTCTTGACCTGAACATCTCAGCCATCTCTATCCCTATGAGACCACCTCCACATATCACCGCCCTCTTAAGTCCTGGCGTGTATGCTTCCATGTTTTCTAAGTCTTGCCAATGGTAGAGTCCTCCTACACCTTTCAAGTCTTGGCCTGGCCAACCGAATTTATTGGATTTAGAACCAAGGGCTAATACCAATTTGTCATAAGATACCGACTGACCATTTTTTGTTGTCAGTGTCTTATTATCCCAATTGATATTTGTTACATGGGCTTTGAGAAGATTAATTCGATTTTTCTTCCAAAACCAGTCTTCATAAGGCTTGACATCTTCAGCTCTCATATGTCCCATATAGACATACATGAGTGCCGTTCTGGAGTAGAAAAAATCGGTTTCTGAAGAAATGACAGTTATTTCATCATCTCCCAGTTTTCTGCACCAGCGGGCACAAGTAATCCCGCTAATTCCATTTCCAATGATAACTATTTTCATGTTTGATAAATCAAGAAGTGAGTAAAATTGAGTTTTTTGTTAGTTAACATCCTTAATATGGTTAAAGGATGATCTAGGTTGTTTGTTGAGAATATTATAACATATTAAGATACAAATCTAATTTACTTTTTGAGCACATAGGTATTTTGTAAAACGTTTTAGCTATATAAATTTTCATACACTTGTTAGTC